>JBDTOV010000033.1:0-38674 GCA_039933035.1 Ginsengibacter sp.
AATGGCAAATGCTGATTGCTTACATAATTATCTTTGAACCACTGGCTCTCCAATTCATTTTCGCCATCAACAATTGACATGGCGGTATCCACGAAACCCGGTGCAATGGCATTCACTAAAATATTTTTATCTGCAAGTTCCAAGGCCATTGCCCTGCAAAATTGATTGATGGCAGCTTTTGCCATGGAATAGCTGCTCGCATGTTTTTCGGCCCGGGTTCCATGAATGGATGTAATATGAACAATTCTGCCGCCTTTATTATTCATGAACTTTACGGCGAGGCTTGTCATCAGGATAGATCCGTTAACCATGCGATCGAAAATTACGCGCCAACGATTAATATCCATTTCGATAGGATTTGTTTTTTCATTTAATCCTGCGCAATTAATCAATGCGTCCACATTGCCCCAGTTATCACCGATAACTTTTTCGCCATTCTTTATGGTTTCCTGTTCAGCATAACTTCCATTCAATACAAGATGATTTCCTTTTGGAAGCTCGCTTATTAACGTTTCCAGTTTTTTTGCCTGTATATCATTAAGACATACATCGTATCCTTCATCGGCAAATCGTATAGCAGTAGCTCTTCCGATTCCTGAGGCGGCGCCTGTTATTAAAACCTTCTTTTTTTCCATGTTTATGTAATATTTTCTCCTGCATATATTTTCACGGACGTATTAATTTCCTGGCCTGGTTCCAGCACGGTACATTGCGATAATCTCTTTGCGTCATTTACACTCATTGGCATACTGGTGCAAGGTTCAAGTATCGTTGTGTAATGATTTAAAAAGCCTCCGTAAGAAGCGAAATACCATTGCCATGGAAATATATTGTTGTCATAACTATAGCAAAACAAATGACTTCCTTTGTTGCTTTCCAGGCCCATTTCGGCCGTATCAATATCATATAAATAAAAAAAGTCTGTCGTGTTATTTTTATCCGGAACTAATGATGCGTCAGTGTTTTCTATACGGGGCCATGCGAATTCGTCCAGTGTTGTAAATCTTGAATAATCCGGATCAACTACCTTTGCCTTTTTTGCATGGGTAATAAGTCTATCGCCAACTTCAACAGAAAGTGCCGCGTGCAACTTCCATAAAAAATTTCGTGTGAATGTTGAATCATTCCTGATGGTATAGTCCAAACGAATGATGGGAGCGCCGGCGTCTAATGAAATTATTTTTCTATAATTAAGTCCGCTCAATGCTAATTGTCCAAATACAGCAATTTTATCTTTTAGCAATTCATAATCCAAAGCTGTTGTCCATATTTCACCATGATCAGGATAGTCAATGCCATCTATATTTTCTGGGATGTCATTTGGGATCAGTTCATCAATACCACCCAAAAAATTTGAATCATAATCGGCTCCGGACCTATGGGTTTCAAGCAACAAATTTGTGTTGCTCCATAAGAATTCCTTTTGAAGTTTTTTGTTAAAAACACTTATGATTTTACCACCGGCAGCAGGAACAATCTCAAATTTGATGTGATCGTTTTCCCCCGCAAATAATTCAACATTATTAATTTCTTTCCGGGAGATGATCATAATACAAATTGCTTCGTGTAGTTAAATAGTTATTTCTTTTCCAGTTTTATTAAAAAGCCACCTCCGGATGCAAGATGAATTTTCATCGTGTCATTCTTTTTAACGGTGGTCTCAGATAAAATATAATCTGCTGCGTAGCGATCTGCGTTTACACCATCTTTACAGATGGTTACTTTATAATCCGCGTCCACATCAAGGAAATCAAATGTAATATCAAGATCTCTTGCCGACCAATCTGTCATGCCACCAATAAACCAGCCAGTACCTTTTTGTCTTGCAGTAACTATGTATTGTCCCACCTTTCCATCTAAAATATTTGTTTCATCCCATGTGGAAGGGATACTGCCAAGAAGCTCCATAAATTTTGGCTCCTGCCATCCTTGAGAGGGATTACCGGAAAAAAGTTCCATCGGATTATCGTACACAACAAACATGGCCAGTTGATGACACCTGGTTCCCTGACTCATAACCATTCCCTCAATTTCTCTAAACCCTTTTTTTGTCGCATTGTTAAGAATACCAGGTTCATAGTCAAAGAAACCTGCCAGCATTCGGGTATACGGCAACGTTACATCATGCGGAGGTGTTGGCTTATCGCTCCAGATATTATATTCAGATCCCAGCACACCTTCTCTCGATACATTGTTTGGATACGTGCGGTTAAATCCTTTAGGCGGGTAAGCGCCGTGGTACATGATCATGATGTGATGATCAGCGCACGCCTTGGCGATCTTATGGTAGAAGTTCACTGTCTTTTGATCGTCCCTGTCAATAAAGTCAGTCATTATATAATCCACACCCCACTTATTAAACCTGTCCAAAGCGCTGTCGAGCTGCCGGTTCAATGTATGCGCAAGTGTCCACATACTTACCTTAATTCCTTTTTCTTTAGCATAGCTAAGAATGCTGTCCATGTTGATTTCCGGATTGATTTTAAACAAGTCCGTATTATCGCTCCAGCCAGCATCCATCATGATACGGTCGAAACCAAAACGTTTTGCAAAATCAATATAATACCTGTAAGATGCAGTGTTAACTCCCGACCTGAATGGCACATTAAAAAGATTCACGTTTATGATCCACTCATCTGTTCCTTTGCCCGGATGTACCCACGAGGCGTCACCAATTCTGGAAGGTGAGGCCAGCCGGTAAACAATATCATTGGAAGGCAACTGCCTGTCTTCTTCAGCGATGAGCATCACACGCCAGGGAAAACTTCTGGTGCCTTTTGTCCGGGCAATATAGCCGGCCCTTTTTGTAACCACTAATTGCGGGTAATCGCCTTCCGTTAGTCTCTCTTCTAAAGGATAGGGTGGAAATGTTCCTATGAATGATGAGGCACCCGTACCCGACAAAAACATGCCGGGATAATCTTCCAAATCAGATTCAGTGATGGCAATTTTTGGATTTGATTCCGGAACAACGAGAACTGGGGTATAGGCCATCTCCTCTTTTGCAATACTGTCAAGTTCTCTTAAAGGATACAATTCTTCGTAGCTGGTATGAAAAATATCAGCATCCTCCCGTTTGTGGATACCCGGGAAATAAGCAGATGGCTTACCGGGAAAATTGAATTGGGCGATTTCATTTTGGATGGTAATAGAATCTTTGAAAGCCGTCAGGAACCTGTATGCAACGCCATCATCATATACGCGGAACTCAACTGTATACCGTTGCTTAAAACCAATCGTCAGCAAATTATAATTGTCGGGTATGTTCTTTCTTTTTTCAGGAACAGGGGAAACAATAACATTGGCTATTTTTTTTAGTGAATGCGATTGTATCCTGTTATTGACTGAAAAACTTTGATTGCCGGCAAGCAGCATATCCATCGTTGAAGGCGCTAATATGGACGCCCCATTGAAATCAATTTGGTACTGCAGGTTTTTTTCCATCCATATTTTTACACAGATTTTTCCTGAAGGCGAACATACCGATAAAGTATCGAGACACCATGATGTAACAGAAAAACTAATACAAACAGCAACAAACAAATATTTTTTCATATTGTAAGAGATGCATTCTTTACAGAATGATTACAAGATATTTTTTTTACCTCACACCAACCTCTCTCCAGGGGAGAGGAAAAACACCAATCAATAACCCGGGTTTTGCACTAATTGCGGCGCCCTGTTTATTTCATCAATTGGAATAGGCACCCAGTACAATTTATCGCTTGCAGGGCCCCTTTGCTGTACAACGATCTGTTGCCACGTTGTTTTCACCGTATTATTATCTTTGTTAGTAGTCTGAATAATATCTACCCCGGTAGCATCCTGTAGCGCTTCATTAAGAATTTTCCATCTTCTCATATCATACCATCTTACATCTTCATGCACAAATTCAATTCTTCTTTCATAATGCAATGCCTGTTTTATGTCGCCGGTAAAATCCGGTAAGGCTGCCCTGTTCCTGATCTTATTGATATAGGTTGTTGCTTCTGATGTTTCTCCTAAACCGAGGCATGCTTCAGCGTAGTTCATAATAATTTCTGCATAGCGAAATTCGATCCATACGTTTTCATTATTGTTTGATTCGGTACCATACACTTTATCATCAAGGTATTTTTTAAATGTATAACCTGTGTAAGTGCCATCGTCACCATCAATCGGACCTTGCCTGGTGTCTATCCCGTATATTTTACTTTCTTCCGCACCGTTCTTTATGGAGATTCTTGTCCTCCTGTCATAGATTCCTAAGGGATCTCTTGGTGAGAGATCGGCAAAACGCTTTTGCCATATGGCGCTATCATATAAGATAGTTGCATAGAACCGGGGTTCACGGTTATAATACATATTCGGTGAACCATATTTGCCGGAAATATTTTTATAATAGCTGTTGGCATCTACCTGGTAATGATTGCTAAACGGTGATCCATCTTCCATTTCAAAAGCGTCTGCAAGGTTGCCGGTAGGTGCATTGCATCCATACATTACGAAACCATTGGTACCATTGATTAGGTTCATCTGGTTCCTGGCCCCCACATCTTTCAGGAACATTTTACCCCAGATAACTTCATTGCTCGACAGGTCTTTTGCTTTAAAGAACGTAAAAAATTTATCGGCAACAGCAGCTTTATCGGGCGCTCCGAAATTTTCGAGCTCGTAAGTACCTAAGTCCATAACAGCCTTGGCGGCATTTTTTGCAGCAGTCCATAATGCTGCCCTGTCGGTGCTGGCGTAGCCCACGATATCATTTGGAGCAGTACCATCTGCAGTAAGATCACTTGCCGCAAATAACAGGATCCGTGATTTCAAAGCAAGCGCGGCGCCCTTTGTAGCCCTTCCCATTTCCATATCAGCCTTGTCACTTAGTAAAGCAGCGGCGGCATCGCATTCACCCGAGATAAAATCTATCGTTTCTTTAAATGTTGATCTTGCAATGGAAAGGTAATCCTGGCCGATTTCAAAAGGTGCCGTAATAATCACAACACCCCCATAGTTACGGGCGAGTTGCTGGTAACAGAATGCCCTCAGGAATAAAGCCTCACCTTTCATGCGTTCGGTTGTTACTTTTATATTAGGTTGCTGGGCGGCCGGGTAGGCGTCGGACACCTTATCAATATTCAGGAGGAAAACGTTTAACTTTTGAATATTCTTATACATCGTGCCCCAGGTAGTGTAATCAAAAGCCCAGATTCCAAAAGGTGTCGTATTGCTTGATGAAATGTTACCCTGCAGGTAATTATCCGTACCAAAACCATGTGTATCGTGAGATTCATCCGTGAGAGATGCATAGGACAGGTAACCGAATCCGCCGGTTATGCTGTTGTTATACGTATCCTGGAGATACCTGTCTGCAAGATTAATATCCGACCAGAGTAAGGCATCTGAAAACTTATCGACAGGTGTTTTATCCAAAATTTTGCTACACCCCGATCCTATCAACACCAGGAGGGCAAAAATTCCAATATATATTTTATTTGTTTGCATGATTTCTTTATTTAATAGAAGAATTATTTATCAAATGTCTTACAGTGTTATGCGTGCACCAATCGTGTATACCTTCATGATAGGGTAGTTTACAGATCCTGTGGAAGTGTAAATATTTTGATCCTGGCTTACGTTTGCGTTTTGTGTAACGATACCGCCCACTTCGGGGTCGATAATCTTATTTCCTGAATACAAGAGAAATAAATTCTGGCCGGAAAGATAAATCTGTGCATCTTTCAGCCTGATTTTATCCTGAATGTTTTTAGGAAAGGTATAGGCTATTTGTAAATTTTTCATGCGTGCATATGCCGCGTTCTGGTAAGAATAATCCGTACGGTAGTCAGATCTCCAATAAGCATCATTCCTGTCGAAAGCCCTTGGCTTGGACGCGTTGGGATTATCAGGCGTCCACCTGCCTTCCGCATCGTATGCAAAATAATTCCCGGCAAGCCCCTGTAACTGCGCATACACCAAACGCATTGCATTGCCTGAGCCCTGTATAAGACCGTTGAGCGACCAATTCCTGTATCGCAAATTGAAGTTGAAGCCAAAGGTAATTTCAGGATTCACTGTTTTAGGGAAGATGATCCGGTCATCGTTATTTATCACGCCATCCTTATTGTAATCTTCAATAATAATATCGCCGGGTATAGCGCCGTCCACATGTGGTGTTTTGCTTATCTCTACGGCATCCTTAAAAATGCCTATTGCTTTGTATAGCAATTGCGATCCCTGGGGGTGTCCGGTAAGAGTTTGCCATGCCACCTGCTTTGCCGGTTCATCAAAGTTGATTACTTTATTGCGGGCAAATGCGAGATTGCCATTGAAGGAATAAGAGAAATCCCTGCTGCGGTCAGCATATCCTAATACAATTTCAAAACCCCTGTTATCAACAACGCCATAGTTTTCGTCAGGCAATTGTATACCGGTAAAGTCGGGCACCGATGCATTCCTTTTTACCAGGATATTATTACGCCTTTGGTAAAAGAAGTCTGCATTTAAGGTCACTTTGTTATTAAAAAGAAATGATTCAAAACCGGCATTATAAACATTCGCTACTTCCCAGGTAATATTGGGATTGGTAGCGCCCAACTGGCTAAGGCCTGCCGAATAAACCCGGCCGGAACCCAATACATATCCGGTGCTTAAAGAATAGGCTGATAAATATTGGAACGGGGCTACCAGGTCATTTCCTAACTGGCCCCAAGATGCTTTCAGTTTAAAGAAGTTGACAAACTTCACATGATTCTCCCAGAATTTTTCTTTGGAAACATTCCACCCTGCCAATAAACTTGGAAAATTTCCCCAGCGGCCGCTTTCTTTGGAGAATCGTAAGGATCCATCGCGACGTAAAGAGAATTGGAACAAATAAGTTTCTTTATAATTGTAACTAAGCCTTCCAAAATAATTGATACGGGAGTCTATTTCGACAAATTCGGAATTATCTTTTTCAGCGTCGCCTCCTGCAAATAAGTAAGGCAACTGGCTGCTAATAAAATACCTGCGGAATGCATTAATTCCTTTACCCTCGTATTCTGACGCTTCGTATGCAACAAATGCGCTGATGTTATGGTCACCTATTGATTTTGTATAGTCTGCTTTTATGTTCCAGGTTTTTGTATTGGCATCATCATAATAATTTCTTAGAAATGGGTCATTTACTCCTTTAGGAGTGCCTATAAGAAATGCTGATCCATCTTCTATGCCGGTGTTACCGGCAGCAAGGTAGGCGGGCTCATCAAGCTGGTAAAGTATCCATGGTTTTTGAAACAATTTCCTTTGACCAAGATTCAGATCATAGGCAAAATAACTTGACACGGATAATCCTTTAACACCTGGTATCTTAAGTGAAGCACTAAAGATACTGTTAAGCCGATACCTTTTACTATCATCGAATCCTGTTTGAGAAGTGGAAGATACCACGGGGTTTTGACCATAGGCTATATCGGGCCCGGGGAGGCCATTGGGATATAAAGCGGGAGAAGTGGGCAGGCTTTTTAATGCTCCTTCAAAATTGAACCCGGCATCCGTGGAGGGATAGTTCCGGTTTTCCTGCGAACCATTTAAATCCAAACCAAGCGTCAGGTATTCGTTCACCTTTGCGTCTAGGGTTGTTTTTATGTTGTACCGGTTAAACGCTGTTGCAGAATTTTTAAATATGCCATCATCATGCTGGGCACCGAAAGAAAAGTAATAATTAACGGCTTTATTTCCGCCGCTTACGGATACGTCATGATGTTGCGTGTGGCTGCTTTTTGCCAAAGAGGCATCAAACCAGTTTGTATTCGGATGCGTCCATGGATATTGCCCGGATTTATATTTTGCAATATCATCTAAAGAAAATTTCATATTGGGTTCGGCAACACCCTGGTACAATTGCATTTCACGAATCATCTGCGCATAGGTTGCGGCATCAGCCATTTTAGGCAACTCGGTCGGCGAAAGCCAGCCTGCGTAAATGGAATAATTTACGCTGACGGGCGTGTTCTCACGGCCATGCTTAGTGGTAACCAGGATTACACCGTTGGCAGATCGTGCGCCATATATTGCAGCCGATGCGTCTTTAAGAACACTGATGCTTTCAACATCGCTTGCATTGATTGAGTTAAGATCCCTTCCGGGAACACCATCCACTACTACCAGCGGTTCATTATTGCCAAGCGTTGCAAGGCCCCTTATTAAAATAGACGCACCATCACTCCCCGGTTGGCCATTTGACTGTTGAATAATTGCTCCGGGTAGCCGGCCTGCAAGGGCATTGGAAATATTGGAAACGGGGGATGCCGTGATCTCTTTGCTGGTAATGGTAGAAACAGAGCCAATTACATTGACTTTCTTTTGCGAACCATATCCTATAACAACTACTTCCTCAAGGTTTACGTTTTCCAGTTCCATAGACACATTAATTACTGATTTTCCACTGACCGGCATTTCAATTGGTTTATAGCCCACCGAATTAAAAACGAGTGTGCTTCCTTCCGGAACTTTAATGGAATACTGGCCGTTATCACCGGTAATTGCCCCAATGGTCGGATCAGATTTTACCGTGACTGACACTCCGGCAAGTGATGTTGCGTTGGTTTGTACAACCCCGGTAATTTCTTTTAGATTTTGCGCGGATACATTGTTGGGAACAACAAATCCAAGAATACCCAGTAGCAAAAGCCAGGATACCTTTTGAGCATATTTTTTTCTCATATCAATCGTTAGGTTTAAAAAAGTAATTATTTAGATGACCTAAAACTAGGATTTCGCAAAAACATAAATATTCTATAATCTTATTTAAATGTATACTTTTTTAACATGAATGTATTTACCCGGTGAAGTATGTTGGTAAAATATGTTATAGGTGATCTAACATTACCTGTCTTCAATGAATTTGTAGTAATGGAGCAAAGAGAGCAATACGAAAGAAAAACAGGTTAAGCATGAAGACTACCGGGGGACAGCTAAAGTACTGTTTGACAAAAATCTGTTCTTATAATCCTTCGGAATAACGCCAACAATTTGCTTAAAATGCCGGTAATAATTTGATAAATTATCAAAGCCACTCAGGTAACAGATCTCTGAAATGTTATAATTGTCTTCCATTATTAACCGGCAGGCATGGCTGATCCTGATTTCAGTGACATAGCGGGAAAAGGTTTTTCTTGTGTGGTGCTTAAAATAACGTGAAAATGATGCCATGCTCATATTTAACCTGGACGCAATTTTCTCGACATAAATTTCCCCGGTATAATTCTCCATGATGAACTGTAAAACAATATTAATTTTATCTGTATCCTTACTATTGCTTGCTGTAAATCCACTGGACAAAATGAATTTTAAATCGGTACTCGTGGAAAGAAATACCAGGATGTCCAATAAGATTAATATTCTTTGAGCAGGAAGTGCCTGCTTCATATCAACTAGTTTTTGCTTTACATACCGATTGGTTTTTCCGAGGATCTCAAATCCTAACGATGATTTATCAAGCAAACGCCTTACTAATTTCATTTCAGGTAAATCAAAAAATGAATTGCCCGGAAAGTCATCAGTAAAATGAATAAAAATTGACCTGGCAACAAGACCTTTATCCTGGTAATATGTCTCACTATTTCTATAAAGGTGGGGAATATTGGGACCGATTAAAGCGAGGTTTCCATCTGTAAAAGGACTTACATGGTCGCCAATAAACCTGGTTCCTTCTGCTTTATCTATTAAAACGAGTTCATATTCCTTGTGAAAATGCCAGGGCTTGTCAAAATAATTGCAGTCCCAGCACATGTATAAAAATGAGCAGTCAGCAGATAAAGGGAGCTTATGAAACTGAGGGCGCATTATTGAGTATAATTTAATAAAAGGTTCGGGTGAATATCGGCTAAAATATTTTCTTCGACAGCAATATTTTGTTACCGGATTTTAATATTAAAATGAAACCGGGCTATTTTTTTATGAATGTAATATCCGGCAAATCCAGGAAGTAATTGGGAATACAGGATAGCGTTGTATCATTTTCAATTTTAAAATCGATGCCTTTAAAACTAACCTGTGCCAGGGAGGGATTCAGCAAAAGTTCAAACTGGTTATTATCATTTGCTTTGTCTTTTACAAGCGTAAAAATATCCGGGAACAAGGTATGCTGAACATAAATGGTATCACAATGTTCAAGGTCAACAAATGCTTCGCCGTTATCGTCAGTATAAGCCTCCTGCCGCTGGCCGTCTGTAAGAAATACACATAAAATATTTTTTACCAGGAATTTATTGGCATTATTAAATGTAAGCGTGTACCCTTTTGGCTGTTTAGACTGGCTGGTTACTGCGAAATCTTTGCCTGGTTCTTTATTGCTTGTAAGTTTAAGTACATTGCCTTCTACAGAAAAGGTTCCGGTAGCGCTACGATCCACGGCTCCATAGCTAAAAAAGAATTCAAATTTGCCGTCTGCTGCAAAATTAAATCCGGAAGCCATCTCCATTTTGCTGAAATAATATTCGCCCAGTACCCTTTTTTGTGACATGGATTGCAGGTTTATAAACAACCCCAAACAAACGATGTATTTTTTAAGGAATTGATTCATTGGTATCTCACCCCGGTAATTTTATTAAAGAAACGAAATTTATTAAAAGGAAATACCAGCTCCGCCGGGTTTACCTGGTTGCCGCACGTCAATCATTTTGATTTTATTAATGAAATTAAAAAATTAAAACTAATTGTTATCAAAAGTCCTATTATACATCCTATTATTACACATCCCATCCGTTCCACTCCAACAGACCAGGTACTGTTATCGTGGGCTTCGTTTATCATTACGATCACTAATGCAGAAAGTGAGGATCGCAAAGCTGCGTTCAATTTTAAAAATATTCCTATCAGGATGGTCAGCGTCACACCAATGCAGATCAAAAATAAGTTGGGCTGATGTACCAGGAACAATAACAGGCCGATTGATGAACCCAGGACGTTTGCTTTCATTCTGTCGAAGGCCAACTGGTTTGAATTTTTACCATCAGGTGTAATCACTAATACTACTGAAACCATACTCCAGTAAAATTGGTGTTGCGGAAAGCTTTTATACAGCGCATAACAAACACACAGTCCAATAATACATTCTATGAGGTAAACGAGAATTCGCCCGTTACTATAGTCTCCGACCATCTTACCTGCCAGGGCACTTTTATTCATTCTAAAAAAATTTGAACTACCTACCTTACTGTGTAAGCGCATCATACCAGTACGCGCTAATATTTCAACAAGTTTTACTTCAATTGTTGTTGACAATCTTTTGCTATTTTACTATAACCGGTAGCAACGTTTAGCAAAATACAAGTTTCCCGCTCTCCGGCTAATTGAATTTTTTGGTGGGGAGATCCTTCGCCCTCCTGTACACGGACCGTTAGATAGTTTGTCTTCTTTTTGCTGGAGCGGGTTTTATTCCCTTTCTTCTTCAAGGTCATTATGATTATCCCCGCCAATGCTGTAGAAATTGTTTTCTTCATCCTCTTCGCCAATATTTTCATCGGCGTCATCCAGTTCCGAACCTGGTATATCAAGATCGCCTTCCGGGGTTATATCAATTTCTCCATCTTCAATAGAAACTTCTTCTTCCTTGCTATAAATATCATCTGCCTCGTCATAAATTGGCAAGGGAAATTCTTTGTCTTCTTCGGAAGCGTTGTCAGCTTTCTTTACGTTTTTACTCATATTCTATAATTTATTATCAATTAATAACTAATTGAACTGATAGCAAAAATAATGTAACATCGGCAACCCTATGCCTGTTTTTAAGGCATAATATCGGGTAACCTTCTCAAATGAGGCTTATTTGGCCGCCTTGCTGCGATTATTTAGTTTTAAGTCGCGTTGATACAAGCCTTCTGCACAACAGATGTCTGCAATTTCTAAAACTTCAGTATGTCAGCACTCTTCTTTAGATACTATTTTGACGTTACAAAGTATAATATCTATATCTCGATTGTAGCAATCATTCTTTCTCAACGCCTATTTGCCGGAGTTATATCATTTGGTACATTTGGAACCGTAGGATCATTTTTTGTTTACAGGTACTATCAAAATATTGAGTACTATTTTTACCTAAACGGGGGATTATGCAGGCAAAATATTATTACTAATACACTCAAAATAAATTTTGCCATTTCTATAATAATTTCAATCATTCTGTGGAGCACACGTTAGATGTAAAATCCATAATGCATTCTTTTGGAAAAAGACAAATATTACATAATATAAGTTTTACTTGTAAAACAGGGGATGTCGTAGCCATATTCGGAAGAAATGGAACAGGTAAATCAACCTTATTAAAAATACTTTTTGGAACTTTACGAGCTACAAAAAGTGAATTTTTTATTGATAACAACCTCGTTGAAAAAAGCGCGCACTTAAATAAATTCTTTGCCTACCACCACCAGGAGGTTTTCCTGCCTAAAAATATAACAGTAAGGAACCTCATTCCTTTATACTTTCCGGATGGAGAAAAGCAAAATAAATTATTTTACGACCAGGCAATCAATAAAATTGAAAAACATAAAGTGGGTGTACTGTCCATTGGTGAACAGCGGTATCTTCAATTTCTTTTAATTCTGAATTCAGATCAGCATTTTTTATTATTGGATGAACCCTTTACGATGCTGGAACCGCTTTATAAAGAGTTAACCAGGGAAAAGATCGAAAGTCATAAACACAATAAATGCTTTATCATCACGGATCACTATTACCTGGATGTATTGCAGGTAGCCAACATAAAAAAGTTGATGAAAGATGGTGCGATGATGACGGTGAAAGATGAAAATGATTTGGCCAAATTTGGCTATCTTTCTTCCGTTGATAATAATAAAAGAACATAACGGCCACCAACCCGGGATTTTGCTAATACGATAAAAAATAGTAGTTCCGGGTTTATTGTTTGCATTGTTCAGGAAGAATGTGCCCGCCAACGATTAATCGCAAACAACAATTTTACAGAACAACATCCATACCAACCATAAGCCATGTTTCGGGCACCCGGTATTCCGCTTCTGTCAACCTGTTTTATATTACCAGGATATAAGGCAGTTCACATAAAGGCAATCTTTGGGGTTATCGGGGTTCCTCCCAACGGGACCATGATGCGCTTCTATTCCACCACATCGCCACCGCGGCTATAGGCTTTTATAAATAATGCACCGAGATTTTTCTGAGGCGGAATATAATCTTCAAAAGTTTCCCTTAATTCCCTGGTTGTTTTATTAAAATAATTGTCCAGGCCAGCCCACATTTGCCGCCAGTCAATATTACCGCCGGTGCGCAGGGTATTATCAAGAGCATCGATAATTGGCTTATTTACATTTTTAGCACCGGTTTGTTTTGTTGAAATGATGTGCGCTTCCGGCGCATACGTCAGGATTTTTTTAAGATTTTGATAACCTCCACAGGAACCCAGCATAATAATTTTTGCATTTCCTGAAAGCTGTTGGATCGTGTACGGAAGGTGATAGCTGTGTCCCCGGTGTATAACAATGGAAGGCTTCAGGCCCAGTTCGTCCATATAATCAATGAGGTCTTTTTGCGCATGGGCATCTTTATCGGTTTCATTATCAAGCGGAAGATTTGCAAATATCCAAATGGGTTTTCCTTTAATGGATTTTATTTCCATCCATTCCTTTTTTTGCGTTAATTGCCACTCGCTGCGCGGAAAAGACGAGAGGTAACTATTGTAAGATTCCTTTCCGTCTTTATCACCATAAAAGAAAACCTGTTCAATAATACGTCCTGAATCATCGGCAAGATAATTATAGCTAACTGTGTACACGGGAGGTATTCCGATTTCTTTTGAAAGGTCAATGCCGTTTTTCTCATCGGCAGAAAGAAAAATCATTTTCAGAAGGTTATAGATCTTTTTGCCATGTTCGTTATTCTCTTTTATACACCGTTGTTCATTGGCCTCCACATTCCGGATCATGGATTGTTGCAATTCAGGATTGGTGATGCTGCCGTAGGAGTCGGCGACGTCTACCGCATCTTCCAGCGTTCCTGTTCTTTCCAGGTTCGATACAAACGCCTGCATTAAAGTTGCTGATTCATCCGGCATGGTTTTTAAAAACTCGTCCAGTTTGTTATAACCGGCAGCCATCTTAATAAATTTTTTAAAATGGTCAAAATTCACGGTCATCAATAAAGAATCGCCATGAGGTACCGGTCCCATCTTTTGCATCATCCTTTCAAATGTATACTTATAGCTCGACGTATAAATGTCATTTTCACCCAACACCATCATATAATACAGGTCTTCCGCATTTAACGGTTCAATAGCGCGAAACCTGATAGCATTGCTTGGATTTTCATGCAGGTTATTTATCGGGTTAATAAAATGCTGCACGGCTTTCCTTTGCAGCATATCGAGCAATCCATCGGAACCAAGCATGGCCACCGGTGTATCACCCATAACCAGCCGTGGATAATAGCTTTCCTCGGTTTTTACCATCAGTTTATAATAGCCTACGCTGTCATAGGTTTTATCAGAGGTACCCGCAAATTTTGCAATATTTTCCAAAGTTTGCCTGCCATTAATAAGGTCATCCAAAAAAGGAAAGTAAAAAAGAGCCCGCTGCTGAAGTTTACTCAGCTCAACAACGGTTATGATTCTTTTATCCGTCATTTTTCTTATAAGCCTGCCCTGCGGACTACTTACGGATTGGGCATAAGAATATACCTGGCTGGGATTGTTATTAAAAGCATCGATCACCAGGGAATCAGCAAAAGGCTCATCTAGGAAAGGAACGATATTAGCCAGTATTTTATCAGGGTACAGCTTGCAGAATTTAAGGAATAGAATCTCCTGGCTTTCTTTATAGCCGGGATTTTCATCGAAAATGCCCGCATTGATCATCCCTACTTCGTAAGGCACTTTTTGAATAAGAGGCGCCATGCTCTGCCCATTGAGATTTGCAAACATGATTTCGGTAAAATTATCCAGGAGCAGGGGTGCTAATGCCGGAACGATTTTATGATCGCGCCATTCATTGGTAAAATCCCGCACAACGTATTCAACGTAACGCAGGTATCTTATTTTGTCGTTATTGGTAGCCAGTTGTGAATTGATCTCAATATCATTTCTTAATATATTTACCTTTCTGAAAATGGCGTCCGTTACCTGGAGATTTATGTCGGGATTGGAGGACACCTTTATCAATCCATCCAGCCGACCATCGGCCCGGTCTGCTCTTTTTTGCTCGGCTTTTATTTTATCATGAAATACCTGCCTGTTTAATGGAATGGTGGTGGTATCACCATAAGCACTGGATACAAGCGGGAAAAAAAATACCAGTATAAAGAAGTAAAAAATATGCCTCATAATTTATATATCCGTGAAGAAGCAAAAATACAACCAATGGTTGCAAGTTTATTCTATTGATTGGTTTATAAGAGCATATAACGCCATAAATAGCTGCATTCGCAACGGGATTAACCTTTTTTTAGGAAGATATTCTTTACAAAAAAAATTTTATAAACAAGTGATTGCAACGGGATACGGAAAAAAAAATTGGGCGGTCACATTTCCTCAATTTTCAAAAAGGGTATTTTCCAATATTAAAAAATTGTAAACAACAGGCATCCTGATAATTTTTTGATATAGGTTTGCGCATCATGCCACACGAAACAAAGCCCCGTACTATCTTAATTGCGGATGATGAGCCGGATATCCTGGAAATTGTCAGCTTTAATCTAAAGGGCGAAGGCTATGAAGTTATTACGGCAAAAAATGGCAATGAAGCTATTGAGTTAGCAAAAATCCACAACCCGGATCTTATCATTCTTGATGTGATGATGCCGGGTAAAACAGGCTTCGAGGTCTGTAAAATTTTGAGAATGCTGCCAGCATTTGAAAATACGATCATTATATTTTTAACTGCGTTAAACGATGATAATACGGAAATCAAAGGGCTTGAAACGGGAGGTGATGATTATATTACCAAGCCTATAAGCCCAAGGGTTTTGGTAAGCCGTGTGAATGCACTGTTCCGCAGGATTATAAAAGAAACGGGAAGTGTATTACAAATAGGCGACCTTATTATAGACCGGGAAAAATATATTGTTACTTCCAATAGTGAGGAAATTGTTTTGGCACGAAAGGAATTTGAGCTGCTTGCTTTGCTCACCTCGAAGCCATCTAAAGTTTTTCTGCGCAATGAAATTCTACACAAAGTGTGGGGCACAGATGTAATAGTCGGCGACCGCACCATTGATGTTCACATCAGGAAAATACGGCAAAAGCTGGGAGGCGATTGCATCACAACTGTAAAAGGCGTGGGCTATAAATTCCAAATGTAATCTTCCTAAATCTTTTCGCAGAGAGGGTTTACCTAAATTCGAAGCGGCCATCTCCCGTTTAACGAGTATCTTGTTCTTACATCAGTCTCAGCGTGACAAACTCCAATTTAACAAATCGTGGATGAAGCAATTCATCAATAGTATCTATATTTGAAGGTATTTTTTAAACCCACTCTATGAAAAAAATCATTACCTCACTCTGTTTTGTGCTGTTTTCGGTAGCCTTATTCGCACAAACAGATTCTTCCAATACCCTCAACGGGATGTTCAAAAAGGCCGGGTCATTGTTTGGAAAGAAATCTTCATCAGGCGCGTCATCTTCTAACTTATCAAGCGGCCAAATAGTGTCGGGATTAAAAGAGGCACTTTCTATTGGCGCCCAAAAAAGCGGGGATAAACTATCAGCGACAGATGGATTTTTTAAGGATGCCGCGGTAAAGATTTTATTGCCCGAGCAGGTACGTATTGTAGAAAGTAAGATGAGAATGCTCGGCATGGGTAAATTGGTGGACAATGCTGAATTGAGTCTCAACCGCGCAGCGGAAGACGCATCAAAAGCGGCGGCCCCCATATTCCTGGATGCTATAAAAAAGATGACGGTGACCGATGCTTTAAATATTTTGCGGGGAAGCGATACCGCTGCCACGGGTTATTTGCGCAAAACAACATCTCCTGAATTGATGGGTGCCTTCCGCCCCATTATTGAAGCATCTCTACAAAAAGTGGACGCCACCAAATACTGGAAAGATGTTTTCAATACCTATAATAATTTTACGTCGAACCCTGTTGACACAGACATCAATAGTTATGTAACCGGCAAGGCGCTTGATGGAATATTTTTTTATGTGGCACAGGAAGAAATCGGTATCAGGAAAAATCCGGCGCAGCGGGTTTCAGATATTTTGAAAACGGTTTTTGGAAATAAATAAAATTGCAACGATACCTATATTGAAAAAAAATCAACTCATCTTAGTGATGACGTTATGGTACAGAAATACGAAATTTATGTTATTTAATTCTCCTGTTATAATCCTTAGAGAAATATTTTCTTTTAATCAGCGTTATACACAATAATCTACCCGCAACGTATGGTGTTTTTATGAAGAATTATTTTATTAAGACAGGCGATAAGGAATCCGGCCCATTTACTTTAGAACAACTGAAGTCTGCATCTTTACAAAGAGATACACTGGTTTGGCATGCAGGGCTAAAGGGATGGACGGCGGCAGCAAACACTTACGAAATGAAGGAATTATTCGAAAAGAAATTATCCTTCCCGCGATTTTCTAAATACAGGTTTAAAAGGATATGGAGAAAGAATAAACGCAATGACCAGCGTTGGAAAGTGTCGTAGGAATAATAAAAAATTGTCCCGGTCATGCATTCATCATAAATTTGGTTCCATTGCTGATCGATTCGTTGAAATTATTCCTCATCGAAATACACAAACATTACCCTTTCTATGACATCCGATACAAATTAACAAGCTTTCTTTATAGCAATTTTTGCTTATTAATTTCAGGAAACCGGTACTCATGCCCGGGAAAGCAATGCTGCCGCAATTAATGTTCTTCGTGCATTTTCCATGAATCCCTGCATGGCTAGTCCTCTCCTTCCAGCCTTGCCAGTTCCCCTTCATCAAGATCGTCTCCGGGCCTACGCTCCATAGATAAATCCGGATCCTTTTTGATATCCTTTTCTGCCTGTTCATGTGCTTCCTCTATTGCTCCCTTTGAGACATCAGCCTGTTTATGGGAATCTTTATCCTTCATAACATTTTTTTTTGAATTATTTAGCCAAATTTACAACTTGCCAAATACAAATTATCATAACCACACTATGGTGCAATTTTCACAGGCTGCCTTACTACCAATACCGGATCGTTAATTCCTCCTGTCTTTTTGTAACGACAAAATGGTAGCAGTATTATGTGCGGGTGCATATATTCCTGAATTTTTTTGTGGAACGGTTTGTACCGGATGGGAATTGCAAGTACCCAACGCATAATAAATAATAATAAATACAACGATGGTACTGATGCAACCACCACCGATTTTTTTTGCTCCCCAGCCGGCGATTAACGCACGGAATAATTTATTCATATAATTAATTTAATTGTAAAGTAATCTAACCCCAGACAAAACTTTTAGAAGCTAAAGAAAAACATGATTTTTCTATTCATTAGCAGGAAGCTTATTTTCTGCATTCTTACTTCTAGTCATAATAGCTGCAAAAACGCCCGCACAAAAATTTATGATCACTGCATTGGCAAGCATCATAAATAAAATACCATCATCACCTTTTTTCGAAATGGCTGCCGGAGTCTGTTGAAGCACATCAGCCGATGAACCTGTTCCGAAAACATCAGGTGTTAATATAAACGTTAGTATTAGTATTAAAATACAAGAAAAAATGACTCCCAGGATGGTGACGAAAAATCCGTCATAAGTTATTTTAGCGTCGGCATTTTTACCGTCGTTCATAATTCCAAATACAAAAACGGAGACCAGAAACAGGGCACTTCCCAAATATAGCAACCAGGTATCAGAAAATCTCCTTCCCTTCAAAAAGAATATTACGGGAATACAATATAAAATTGCTGAAACAATACCAAAGCGGCTTAAATAAAAGATTTTTGATTTTTCAGTCATAATATAAAAGCCAATACGAAAATCATTCCAGTTTTGAAAAGAGAAATTATTCGATTACATCTTTGCGGAATCTTTTGTTAGAAAAATGCTGGATCCGCAATTATATATATACAATAGCTTACTACCTACATGAAATCATAGTCGAGTACCCTGCGGAAATATTTTTTATCCTGTATAATAAAAGTCACCTCGTAACTACCGGTCGTATTTTTGCAAAAAAGATACAGGTAAACTCTGTGGCCATCTTTGGATTCATAAATACCGTTCCTTGATTTCAAAGCGCCTTTATCCATGTACGTTAGGTTGAGGTTGTGGAGGTCGGCATATGCAGCCGGTGGTATGGCAATGGTGTCGTTATCGATAACCAGGGTAACATTGCTTATATCTGTTTTAGGAAGAGAACCATAGTCACCATAGTAAGTCTTCCTGTCAATTCGTGTTAAATATTTTTCGTCGTAATCCAGTTTGTGTTTGCTTTTGTCAAAGGAAGAAAGCGTAACAGAAGCTTTTATATTGCCACCTCCAAAATTCATATTGCCCGGACCAAAATCAGTAAAAGGAATTTTTTGCAGATCTGCTTTTCCCACAGCCTCATCTATGCCTGATAAAGTAAAAGAGGCAAGGTCAGCCCTGATTTCTGTTTTTGGTAGCCTTATAAAAGTTTCATTTTTTTTACGGGTATCCTGGTAATCATAATATTTTTGTGCACCGGATGTTAGCCCATATAAAATTCCCATAGAAAAAAGCAAAATTTTCATGTATTGATTTTCGTTGAATCTTAAAAGTAAAAGAATCAAGGTTAAGGAAAATAAAAAATGCTGCGAAAGCAAAACGACATTGCATTATTTTCCAGCCTGTTAAAGCAAGAATAATTTACCAGGTGTAGCCTGGGAAATACATGCAGTTTACTGCATGACAGAATGAAACCAGGTTTGGAGTACGTATATTGCTAAAAGAAACCAGGAATGGGAAAACCAGGAATAAATTATCGTTTATTTTTTCACACGTTGATAATATTCAACACTTTTCGAACCATTCGCGCTTTCAATGGTTTGTTTGTAATTATCGGGTCCGTTGAATTCAATGTCTATTGTAAAGGACTGGCCAACAGCTATTGAGTAGGTTGAATTTAAATCTACTTCTTTAATTTTATTATCTCCATCCATTTCGAATGTACCAAAGCCAATACCGGTAAACTCTTTATTGGCAGAATCTTTGAATGAATGACCGTACATAAAATAGCCGGCATAGAACGCCTTGTATTGGGTCCGTTCGCTCCTGGTAGTATCTTTCCCCCTCACGTTATAATAATTCGTTTCTTTCCATACGCCATCCAAAGGCGTTTTTTGACTTTTAGTTACCGATTGGTATTCTTCAGTTAATTTAGATTTCTGACCATCAATAGATATTTCAGGAATCACCTGGGTATATCCATCCGGAATTGTTGTAATATTTAATGTATAAGTTGCCGGTGAAACATTAAAAGTTGTGTCGCTGGCACTATATATTACATTTTCTGTTACTGTCCCGGTATCAGCCGTATAAGAACCGACACCAAAAGCTGAACCTGAGTCACTGGGGTTTACCTGTGTGTACATCATAAAACTATCGGTATAAATTTTCAGCTGTTTCAGATCGGTAAACTTCGTGTCTTTTGCTCCATTATTTACAGTTTGCGATTTCATAAAATAAGCACCGGGCATATTGGGTGCTTCTTTCATGTTGGAACTACAGCTTACGGCAGATAAGATTGCCAAACAAAGAATTAAATTTTTCATCATATCAGGCTTTAATGTGCCTTCAATTTAAAAAAAATTTTTGGTAAGTACAATATTTATTTATAATAAAGCTTTATAAATAAAATCACTTTTTGAGACAAAGTGCTGGATTTCATACCGTCGTTGTACATGTGTTTTTTTTAAAGGAGGGAAGTAGGTGAGATATTAACACCTGTGGATTAGTTAGCCGCATACCCGATGAAATATTAAGTGTAACATCGCGTTAATTATCTTTTGAACTTCCAAATTTAACTCTTATGAAAAAGGTATGTTCCATTCTTTTGATAGCTGCAACACAACACCTTACTGCACAAAACAAACTTCCGGCATTAAAAATTTCGCATACCATCCAGCCTGATATTGAAAAAGTAGTAAAGGATTATTATGATCATTTTCATAACATCATGGGCGAAAAAATCGCCGAATCCGAAAGCACGATTGAATACCATAGTAACATATTACCCCAGGGCGCATTGGAAAGCTCTATAACACAAATAAAAAGTTTGCATAATGTTTATAGCTGGCAGGCGACTATAATGAACACAGATGAATATGAGAAAGCGGTAGAAAAATATAAACAAATATACCACCAGTTAAATAATGCCAATTTTAATATGGATGTTCATACAACCTGGAAATTTAAAGGCCTTTATGATGCACCGGATGATGGTCGCGCATTCGCATCCAGTATCCTGGCGCCGGACGTAACTGAGCGGATTGTACAACGCCTCAAAATTGAAGTGGCTCTTAATTATAATATGCCTGAGTGGACCGTCAAAGTTTTTGTGTATGAAAAAGAATCTGATGAAGATATAAGGCCCACAGGGAAAGCGGGAATGTAAATTTATTTCCCGGTCGTAGGGTATCCTTTGGCAATCCAATCCGTTTTAATATTATTCGGCAGATCAAGCAGGTGGTAATTGATGAATTGCATACTTTGCAATAAAGCAATGGCGGGACGAACATTGGGACAATGCTCATAAGGACAACAACCGCAATAAATTATAATATTCGTTGATTTCGGTAATTTATTCAACTGCTCTTTTAACTTATCAAGGTTCTTTTCGTCTTTTACCATTCCAATATCGATAGAATTAGGAATGATAGCCCCGGGTCCCACGCTGAATATTACCGGCACTTCTTTATTGGCTTTAAGTGTAGCGGCAAGAGCGGCTGGCGCCGTAAGTTGTTTACTCGTCCAGTTTTCCGGATTTTGCGCTGAAGAATTTCCGCACGACGCGATTACAAAAAACAGGAAGCAATATTTTATTATTCGAATTTTTTTCATACGATATTTTACTCCTCAAAAGTAAGCTATATGAAGCACATCCTATCCTCGCCTTGTATCGTAAGTCATACGTTCCTCTACCTGTTATGAAAAGGATGGGTAAAAAAGTCATCTATCCGTTTATTGAATTCATCTTTATGTTCAATTAAAGTAGCATGCCCGGAATTGGGAACTATCCATAAATAGGCATGAGGGATATGCTGGTAAATCAAAACGGTGTGTTCAATGGTAATAAGATCGTGATCGCCTCCTATTATTAATGAGGGACATTTGATTGCACGTAGTGCTGATAGAGAAATATTGGGCTGAAACCAATCAAGCAGGAATAATTTCCAACCATTTTTGTCAGCGGCAGTTGTAAAAGTTTTGTCCTTCGATGCGTCGTAATAAATTTTATCCTCTTTCCAAACAGATGGAATTATTGCCGTAGAATCCGGCCAAAGATTAGCGCCGGTTGAAGCCAGTTTTATTACTTTGCCGGGATGCCTTATTGCCAGTAACAAAGCGTTAATTCCGCCGTCGCTCCATCCCAACACATAAGCTGAATCAATGTGTAGCGCATCCAGCAACGCTGCTTCATCATCCGCCATCATTTCAAAACTCAGGCTATCATTGGTATCTTTTGATTTGCCCTGTGAGCGGCTATCGGCAACAATTACTTTATATCTTTTTGAGAAGTAAGGAATATTGCTTTCAAAGCTTTTGATACTTCCACCGTTTCCATGAATCAACAATAAGGGTTTGCCAGTGCCATATATTTCACAGTATATTTTAATTCCCCGAATAGAATACAATTTACCTGCGGCAGGATTATCGCCATAAGAGATGACGTTGTTCTGGCTAAAAACAAGCAGGTGAAATAGTTGGAAAAGGCATGTGCAGAGAATTATTTTTTTCATTCAAAAAATTAGAAAGTAAAGCTATGTATTTATTGTGCGTCGTTTTTATCCTTGTCTTTTTTATATTTATTAAACAGGTCTGGCTTGAACTGGATGGTGCCATCGGCCCCCGGTCGTCCTCGTATGAATATGCTTGTCCCGATTTTTTTATCCGTCCCAATATTTTCAGGCACATAATCTGCACCGCGCTTTTTGAGATTGCTGAGCGGAACCTGGATGCTCATATCGGTGGTACCTTTCATACTGTAAATTCCTTCTACGAATATTGATAAAACGCTTGATTCAATTTCCATACGGTTGATCCTGATTTCCTGGTTGGCGATATCAAGCCTGTCCTTTAATTCGGCAAAACGAATATTATCAAAATCCCTATTTTTAAAAACAAATGACTGTAATTTCTTAAGGGGCTCAAAATTATTGAGCGCTCCATTTTTTAAAGAAAAGTCTACGGTGCTCACTAAGGTCCTGGGATTCGCTTTTCCATCATCGTCCAAAGAAAAATTTGCATCAACTTTAGCGGTTAGCTTTCCCTCTAAATTTTGAGCCTGTATGCCGTCCTGGCCAAAATTACCGAAAGCAGTAAACACTTTATTTACATCCACATTATCCATAGATACCTTAACTTTTGCCTGGTGATAATTTTCTTTTTGCAATACAAGTGAACCACTAAGATTGATGTGGCCACCGCCCTGGTTCATGCTTACATTATTAATTACATAACTGTCCTGCAACAAGGAAACATTCGCCCTTACATCGGTTGCTTCAAATTTTTTGTACGAAAGCTTTGCCGCCCGAAGGTTTACATGCAGGCTCCCCTGGTCTAACGCATTGTCAATACTTGTGGAAGCCTTATTTATTTTATTGGTTTGAGAGGAATTTTCGGAAAATTTTCTTCCCGGTTTTAACAGGTAAGTAAAGGAAGTTAAATCCAGCGAAGGAGAATATATGTTCCAGTCAATATTTACTTTGTTTGGTTCTGTATTAATAAGTGTGATGAGATTCTTTGCTTCTCCATCCATAATTATTTTATTATTGAACACATTGCATTGCAGGTTTTCAATAAGCACATCGGAATTTTTTATTACCAGCCTTCCGTTTACATTTTTTAATTCCACATTCCTTGGGGTATACAATACATTCCCGTTTTTAAATGAAACTACGCCATTTACCAATGAATTGGTATTATTATTTTTTTCAATCGGGCCTTTGTACGTTACCTCTATCGATCCATCACCGGATTGCAATTGTATAGCATTGCTTCCTATAATATCGTTTAGCAACTTAAGTGGAAAGTTTGCAGTAAGATCGCAGGTTAGCAGCGGCTTATATAAATTAAGTATGTCAATATTGCCTGAAGCAACAGGGAGCCTGTTCCATTTTGCGGAAAAGTTACTAATGTTAATCCTGGAATTTGGATCCCGCCTGGGTTTGCCGGCTACAACTTCATTGGTATAATACCCCGTAAACGATGTATTATCAAAATCCAGGAAAGGCGTTTTTAAATGCGCATTATGTACCTTCCACTTTGCAATAAGTAAGGGGTCACCACCATTTAAAGGGCCGTTGATATCTGCATCCGCGTCAATTTTTTTATCAATGTTTACGATAGATAATGCCGTATCAATCCTGGCAGGTAACAAAGTTTTGGCAAAGGCATATAATATTTGCCGCGTGTGCACCCTGAGGCTGAATTGAGGATCTGGCTTTACAAGATCAAACCTGCCTGTCATATTAAAAGGTTGGCCCGACAATTTTATATGTATGCTGTCGAATTGTAATTGTTGTAATTTTTTATCTAACCTGGCATCAAAATCGCCTTCAAACTTTTTGCCTTTGATAAAACTCCCGTTCGGTAGATTGAAAGCAAGGTTATTTACCAGTATGTTTGCCTTTACAAAAAAATGTGTTGCTCCCTCCTCTTCTTTTATTTTTACGGCCAGGTGATTGAAAACTCCGTCATATAATTTTTCCTTTAGCTTGTCATCAAGCGTGATATGTACTTTCTCCAACTCAACTGATTTTAATTGGTTGTCTTCATCTGTGGTTTTTCCGGCTGCCGGAACTGAGTTACTTTTAGCCTTTAATAAATACGCATTCGTATACCCGCTGGTGTCAGTAAACAGATAAACGGATGCCCTTTCTATCCTGATACCATTTACTGCGGATTCTTTTTTTATAAGTTTAAATATGCTCAGTTGTACATACACCTCATCTGCCTGGAAGAATGCCTGATGGTGTAGCGCAAACATGGTATCTGTAACTAAAACTTTATGAAGCAGCACAGCCGCCCTGGGGAAACTTCGAAAAAAACTTAATTCGACATCGCCTATAGATACATGGCCATTAATTTTTTTGCCTATTTCACTGGTTACTTCTTTTATTATGGATTTTTTATTCACGGAAACATATATAAACGCTATAATGTATAGAAGCAATAAAATACCGAACAGTATGCCGACAGCACGAAGCGTGTATTTTATGAATTTGGTCAACAACTAAATTTGAATGTATGAATATAATTTAAATTCTTTATTATACTTTAATTTTTGAAACGTGGAAGTATCAAATGAGCCGGCATTTATTTACTAAATTTGTCGCTAATCATAAAAATAAAAATGGCTACAACAAAAATCACCGTAAAAAGCAATGGATCTCTAAAAATAGAAGGCGATTTTGAAATCGCAGATAAAGATGGCAATGTGTATGGCCTCGCCGGACGAGAAATTATTTCCATCTGCCGGTGTGGACTTTCTCAGAATAAGCCATTTTGCGATGGGTCTCATAATGGCCATTTTGATCATGAAGCCATTGCTTTTAATTTGCCCGAAAAAAAGATCGTCACTTAACTACCACGGTATCCACGACTACTCTTGGTTCTTCCTTTTCGCTTTTTGCTTTCTTCCTGAAAAATCCACGAAGTAAGAAATTATGCTGCACTGCTTCCAGGTCATCATCCAGTTTTTTAGTGGCCGATTGGAGATTTTGCAATGTGCTTTTGATATTCGCGGCGGATTGTTCATCACCCAGCAACATGCCGATCGGGGCCTTTTTGTTATTCAACCCCGTATTTAAAGTATTGCCGGCAGTTTGCAAATTGGTAATAACATTTTGAGATGAATCGGCAACATTTTGTAACCGGGAAAGGGTCGATCTTAATTTGCTGAATATAACCGTATCGGTAACCAGGTCATTTGCCAAAGAGCCTTTATCATTAAATTTTGCAATATAAGAACTTACATTGGACGAAGCTTTTTCAAGATTTTTAGATGTGCTTGTTAAAATTTTTGCCGTTGCTTCCAATTGATTAGCGAGGGTTTCGTCCGTCAGTAATTTGCCAACAGAACCTTTACCATCGGCAATCCTGCCACTTATCAATTTGAAGTCGTTCGTTATTGCAAAAAGATTGTCATTGTTTTTGGACAGGGTTTTCATCATGTCATCCGTGCTTAATAATTTATCATTATTTAAAATATCTCCTGGTTCTATTTTTTGCGTTTTGGGAGAACCCCCATATATCTCTATTATTTTATTACCAATTAAGCCATCGCTGCTTAATCTTGCTTTTGCGTCTTTAGATATATATTTTACAGATTGCTCTTCTATAGCCAGATCTACTTCTACTTTGCCATTTTCTTTAAGACTTACATTTCTTATGGTGCCTACTTTTACGCCTGAAAACCAAATATTGTTTCCTTTTTGAAGGCCGTTTACGTTGTCGAAAAACGACTTTACCGTTATAGATTTTTCAAAAGTTTTTCGTTGGGAACCAAGGGTAAGTATGGTGACAACTAAAATAGCGAGACCCAGGAAAACAAATATTCCCACTATTACGGATCTTGTATTGCCGGAAGATTTCATTTGAATTTTTTTATTTTTAAAGAAGATATTTTATATAAAAGCCTGTCCAATTATTATGAACCCCCGGGTGCTTCCTAAATCCTTTCATCATTGATTTATAAAATTATATTTATAAAAATCTTGTATTCGTTCATCATCTGTATTAAAAACCTCATCGAAAGTACCCTGCTTTATAAACTTTCCATCAAACAACATAGCAATCTTGTCGCCGGTAGCCTTAGCACAAGTAAGATCGTGTGTGATAATAATGGATGTGGTATTAAACTTTTGTCTTACTAAATTAATGAGGTTGTTAATATCAATACAGGTAATAGGATCCAGGCCTGATGTGGGCTCATCATACAACATTACCTGGGGACGCAAAATTAGTGTGCGGGCAATCCCGATTCGTTTGCGTTGCCCTCCTGACAGCTCAGACGGCATTTGATTGATCGTCTGCGACAATCCGACATCTTCTAATACAGATTCTATTTCAATAGCAACTTCCTTCTTTGTCAGGTGTCTTGCATTTCTTACCAGGGGAAATGCAAGATTTTCTCTTACGGTCATGCTATCGTATAAAGCGCTATTTTGGAAAGAAAAACCCACCTGCAGTCTAAGTTCTCTCAGTTTCCTGTCCTTTAACTTATCTACTTCGTTGCCGAGAACATTTACCTGTCCGCGATCCGGCTTTAATAATCCACAGATAATTTTGATGAGTACTGATTTCCCCGTGCCGGACCTTCCGAGTACCACCATGTTTTCCTGCCTGTAAACGTCAAGGTCTATTCCCTGCAATACATGATTGGTCCCAAATGATTTGTACAGATCCCGGATGTGGATCATTAATTCATTCTGGACAGTATTTTTATGCTCCATTCCCATTTATACCCTGATGCTGTTAGTAATTTGAACAATAAGTATCTCTTCAATGAAGATCAGGAACATAGAAAGCACAACCGAGGCATTGGCGGCTTTACCGACCCCTTCGGTTCCGTTGCTGGCATTAAATCCTTTATAGCATCCCACAATACCAATAGTAAAACCATACACGATACTTTTCACGAAAGACGAAAAAATATCAAGAAAAGAAATTTTCTCAAATGCCGCCTGGAAGAAAGAAACAAAACTGGTTAACTCATTTTGATGCACATTTATATAAGCCCCTAACATCGCAACAAAGCCGGTATAGCACATCAGCATGGGCACCATCAGTGTTGTAGCCAATACGCGGCTTACTACTAAAAATTTAAACGGGTTTACTGCTGACACTTCCATGGCATCTATCTGCTCGGTAACTTTCATGGAACCTAACTCTGCACCAATATTTGAACCCACTTTGCCGGCTGCTATCAACGCAGTTACCAATGGGGCCAATGCTCTTATTATTGCAATAGCAACCAAAGAAGGCAACCAGGATGCTGCACCAAATTCTGATAAGGACGGCCGGGACTGTTTGGTAAAAACAAGACCCGTTATAAAACCTGTAAGCGTAATCAGGAAAAGAGATTTATAGCCGACCTGGTAGCATTGCCTGATAATTTCTTTGATTTCATAAGGAGGTTTAAATACTTCTTTAAAAAAGCGCAGCACAAATTGCAATGCACTATATAAATCAATAAAAAAACTATCTATCTTTTTAGTAATAAAATACTCCCTGGATTTTTTAATATGCATAGATCTTAATTACCATTCAAAATTAGGTCCAAATAGTCAGGAGTAACCTGAAAGCCCAAATTTGCCGCAAAGATGTGTAAATAGTGGTTGCAATTTCATTTTATTGTGTATTTAAATCAAAGGCTGAACATTAGTTGTGAAAAAAAGTTCACAAAAAACCCCGCACTTGCGGGGCTAATTTTGCGGATTCATAAAATCAATGATTGCGCTTGTCATAATTTCCATGACCCCTTTGCCATTCCCTGGATCTTGCATTCAGCATCTGTATTTGTATTGACCTTTCTCGTTCAGCATTCCTAATGGCCACTTTTTTTTGATGGCGCCTGAGCCTCCGGTCATTTTGGATGGCGCGTACCTTAAATTCGAACTTGCGATTTATCCTTTCAACCTGGAAATATCTATCTCTTTCAGAAAAACCTCTTTTGTCAAAATGATCATTTCGATTGTAGACATACCGGTCATCCCTGTCATGCCTCCCGGGATTATTTTGTGCAAATGACGTAGCAAATACACCAACCGAAAACAATAGTGTAATAATTTTTTTCATAATGGTAAATTTTAAATGTTTAAAATGTTTATGAATGTGAGACAGCATTTTATTGTCAGGGTAAAACAAGAAAATGTTAATACACTAAAAAATAAAAGTTAAGGATACACGCAGTTAAGAAAAGGGTTCACGATTGTAAGAAAAGTAAGAAAGAGTAACTGTAAGTAAAAACAAAAGCACGCGTGGGCTTTTGTTTTTTCTTACAGGGTTCGGAACAATTAGTGTTTGTGGCTATCATTGTATTTTGAATGCTGATTGTAAGCGCTATTGTATTTGCTGTTGAATGTAGCATCCACCATTTTAATTTGTTGTGCTTTTTCTTCCTTCGCTTTTTTGATCATCTCTTTTTCATTGCGACGGGTGATGTGGCGATTATTTTGAATAGACTTAATCTTAAAATTGACATCGTGGTTGATCTTATTAATTTGCTGGTCTCTTTCCTTTGCGGAAAAAGTATAGATGTTATTACGATGATCACCGAACTTTTTTAAATTAGTATTTGATTTTGTGGTTACATACTGGTCGTTCTTTTTATCATTGTTTTGATGCGATCCGTTTTGCGCAAACGAAGTGGCAAAAACACCGGCAGAAAATAATAGCGTAATAATCTTTTTCATAATGGTAATTTTTAATTGTTTAAATAATGTTTCTGTAAATAAGATGTTTTTATTTGCTGCTTCCCTGAGAAAGAAATGTTAATGCGAATAATAGAAATTGTTAAGATGAAGGCTACGTTTGGAAGTATAGAACAAAAAAATACCGACGATTGCAGGTATGAAGTCAATAAGATTAATTATATGCTAAGAAACTATTTCTTGTGACTGGACATATCTACATAGCCTACGGAAATAGTTGCGGCCCCTTTGTTATTTTACCATTGGCAGTACCTTTTTGGATGGTTAAACAGAATCACTTCCATTGATTTACATAAAGCGTCTTTTTCTAAAAGACCGGCAGAACGCTTCAAAGGCAATAGCTTTACAAGATCCGGGGAAATAATAAACTGCAAAATGGCCACTACTCAACTTGTAATTAGTCAAACGAAAAGATGGATCAATAACGTAGTGGTGGGCTGCAATTTCTGTCCATTTGCCGCAAGGGAAATAAAACAAAACGCGGTTCATTATGAAGTAGAAAACAGTATAGAAACCGGAAAGTGCCTTTCCACATTTTTAAATGAATGCAGGCGGTTGGATATTGAAAAAAATATGGCAACTACTTTGGTTATTTTTCCAAACGCGTTCAAACGATTTGATAATTTCCTGGATGCGGTTGCACTTGCTGAAGAATTAATATTGAGGGAAGGCTATGAAGGAATTTACCAGGTAGCTAGTTTTCATCCGCTTTATTGTTTTGCAAACGCCCTGGTTGACGATGCGGCTAACTACACCAATCGTTCCGTTTACCCCATGTTACATTTGCTTCGGGAAGACCAGATCGAAGAGGCGTTACTACATTATTCTTCTCCCGAAGACATCCCTGAAAATAACATAAGATTTGCCCGTGAAAAAGGGTTAGTTTATATGAAAATGCTGAGGGATGCCTGCTTATAGTAAAAGGCCTGCATTGCGTTTAATGGTACACGTTATAGGACAAAACTGCCGGTAATAAATGTGATCTGCTGATGTTTTTATGCCATAATTCGGTGGAACATACCTATTATTGTTTCAAAATCTTTTTTACAAACTTAAAACCACCATCCGTTCGTATTTTAATAATGTAAACACCTCTTGAAAGTTTTTGTGAATTTATTTCGGTGTAAAGAGAACCATTGATTGTTACGGTCTCATTCAACACTAAACTCCCTTTGGCATCATATATTTGGATGTAAGCACGCGTAATATTGAAATTATGTAAGTATATAGTAAAGTAGTTCCCGAAGGGATTGGGAAATACCTGCACAATGTTTTCACTATTGTTACTATCGCTTATTTTTTGAGAGGTATTGTTCTTTGTGATTAACCAGTAATTGGGATCAATAATTACGGTATCAGCCACAAACCCAATGTTGCTGAAAAATATTTCACCATTGTATGTATTATCGACTACTATCGTTTTTTCTTGTGTGGTATTTTTAAATTGCAAGGCTACAGGCAATGCAAAAAAACTGACGGAAGGATGTGAAGTCACCTGGCTCATATTTATTTTTACATAGTTATTGCCTATCGGTGTCCATTGCACTTTGTAAGAAGGATAACCCTGGCCGTAAAGCCAGTCATTAAAAAACTTCGTAAGGTCGATGCCGCCTGCTGCTTCCAGGTTCCTTTTTAAATCTGCTGTTTTTGCAAAACCAAACGCTATGGCGGAGTCATTAAAATATCTTTGTACTCCTTCAAAAAAAACACTATCACCCAGCTTCCATCGAAGCATATACAAAAGATGAGATCCCTTAGTGTAGGAAAGTCTTCCGTCAAAAATTCGGTTAACATCGGTGGTATCATCCACCCATACCGATCCCCCGGGAAGCGAAGTAATATTGGCGATTTCATTTTTTCGGGTGGTGGTCACCGTTAGTGGATATTTTTTTTCCAGATCCATGCTGGCGAGGTGGGTGGCAAATCCTTCGTTCAGCCATATATCCTGCCAGCTACCACAGGTAATCTTATCTCCAAACCACTGGTGAGCTAGTTCATGGCTCATCAGGTTTTCATCCGGGGTTACTATAAATGTTGCCGTTTGGTGTTCCTGTCCGCCACCCCATCCAAATTGCACATGGCCATACTTTTCTCTTATGAATGGGTAATTACCAAAAACGTCGCTGTAATAATGAAGTGTTGCCAGTACCAGTGGCGTATTTGCCCGGAACAGTGTAAGACTTTCGGGGTAGCAAAAAGTTTGCATAGGGAGGCTCACAGAACCAAGCTGTACACTATCATTAAATTCTGCATAATTGGTTACAGCCATACATACCAGGTAGGTGGCAATGGGATAGCGATGTTTCCAATGGGTAATTTTATTGCCGCCGTTAATAATTTCACTTTGTCTCAAACCATTTGATGCAGCCGTATATGAAGCAGCGCAGGTAATAATTACATCGATCGAATCGGCTTTATCGTCCAGCCCGTTCCTGCATGGCCACCAGTCACGGCTTCCATAAGGCTCACTTAATGTCCACATAACGGGTACACCGGCATGAGTGCTAGTGGTAAATGACTCAAATCCTGTTTCGGGCGGCACCCCCTGGTAATAAATGCTAACGGAATCCCGCATACCTGAAGGCTTCGTTGTTGCGAAATTTATTCTCAAATTATTATTTGCCTGTTCAAATGATAGCAAGTTGTTATTTTGCTTTACGCTATCAACGGTAAGGCTATCTGTTAAATCGTAAGAAATATAGTCAGCGGGAGTTGTAATTATGAAATATGAAATCACTTTGCCCGTTATAAAGCGAACCGCAGGATCAACTTTCCATTCACATCTGTAATAATTTACTGTAAAATTCAGTGACGCTGTTACCGCATTTTCAGTGGAAAGCCGGGAGTATCCTTCTTTTTCTGCTAAAACTATGGCATTAAGGGAATTAAAATACCTATTAGGTTGTTGAGCATAACATGTTGATAGTAACTGAATTAGTAACAAAACCAACTTCTTCATTAGAATTTCTTTAACTATGTTTTAACCCTCAATCTTGCATCTTACAAAGTTCGGTATTACTTTTGCGCATACCTGCGTAAAAAAGGTGAGGTTTATATTTTTGAATAACATGATAATTTACTATCCTTCTTTTTTTTAAAACGTGTAATATTAATTTGGTTTAGAAAAATCTGATCAACAAGTCAACAGTAAGTTTTGAGTATTTAATACACTATTTGTTTACCGGAACTGAATCCTTTGTACATCAACACAATTAATAAAATTAATAGTAATGAAATTATTTCGTTCAAAAATTTTACTAACGCTGGTTATAAGCTTTTTTATAGTTGCGTTCACTACTTCCGCAGGATCTCTAATCGGGTTGCCGGCGTTCGCTATTGGTGAAACTGAACCCCTAAACACTTTGCCATCCGAACCCAATCCACTTTCTGTAGTGTACCCGGTAAGTTTACAGGAAAACAGGCTTCAAACTAAAGAGTATGTAAAATCTTTCAGTAAAAATAAACGCGATTATATCGTTCATATTTTCTCAAAGGGCAAAAAGTTTTTTCCGAAAGCCATAGATATACTTGCTAAATATGATGTTCCCGTGGAATTGCAAATGATTCCTGTTCTTGAATCAGAGTTTAATGCCTCTGCTGTTTCTCATGCAGGTGCAGTTGGTTATTGGCAGTTCATGGGTGAGCTTGCAAGAGAATATGGGCTTAATACCAGCGGTAAGAATGATGAACGCAAAAGTTTTACCAGGTCAACAGTTGCTGCTGCGAAGTTTTTCCGTGACCAGCTTGATTTTTTCAATGATGATCTCTTATTATCTGTAGCCGCGTTTAATTGCGGTCCGGGAAGGGTGCAATCGTCTATAAGAAAGAGCCATAGGGATGATGCTAATTTCTGGGATATTAAAAAATACCTTCCCCTGGAAACAAGGAAGTTTGTCATGAACTTTATCGCATTGAATGTAATAGCCGCTAACTACGAGAAATTTCTCGATAAAAAGATGGACTTTAATGAACCACCGTTAATACAAATTGCTTCGACAGATTCTACCATCAGAAACGATTCTCTTACTGCAAAGTCTTTATAATTTCTGCATCCATTAGTTAGTTTACCTTTGCCCATCTTATGCCGAAGATAAATTACAACGATAGTATTAATTTTCTGCGAAAGCTTACGCTCCGCAGAGTTTGGAATGCTACTAAAGTGCTATCGGGTTTTTATGTAAGCCGCTTATCCGGGAAGCCGGTTCAATGGGGTTTACCTATGTCCATTTCATTTGAACCTACCACGTCATGTAATCTCCGTTGTCCTGAATGCCCAAGTGGCCTGCGTGCTTTTACACGACCCACCGGCATGCTGGAAAATAGTTTTTTCAGGCAAACGATTGATGATATTTATAAAGATATCCTTTACCTCATTTTTTATTTCCAGGGCGAGCCCTACCTAAACAGGAATTTTTTAGATATGGTTAGCTACGCGTCAGGTAAAGGACTATATACCGCTACCTCTACCAATGCACATTACCTGACGGATGAGGTTGCACGAAAAACGGTTGAAAGTGGATTGGACAGGCTTATCATTTCCATTGATGGAACTACGCAGGAAGTGTATAAACAATACCGTGTTGGAGGTAATTTGAATAAAGTAATAGAAGGTGCAAAAAATATAGTGAAATGGAAAAAAGAATTAAACAGCAAAACGCCTTTTGTTTTTTTTCAGTTCCTGGTGGTAAAGCCCAATGAACACCAGGTGGAGGAAATAAAAAAACTTGGAGAGGAAGTAGGTGTTGATGAAGTTCGGTTTAAAACAGCCCAGGTGTATGATTATGAAAACGATCCGAATCAATTGATCCCGGTTAATGAAAAATTCAGCCGTTATAAAAAAAATAAAGAGGGGAAACATTTCGCTAAAAATAAACTGGCCAATCATTGCTGGAAACTTTGGCAGGCCAATGTTATTACCTGGGACGGAATGGTTGTTCCCTGCTGTTTTGATAAAGATGCCTCTCACCAATTAGGAAACTTAAAAAATCAATCCTTTAAAGAAATATGGCACAATGATAACTATAAGCAGTTTCGAAAAGAGCTGATGACGAGCCGTAAAAATATCGACATTTGCGCCAATTGCAGCGAAGGTGTTTCTGTTTGGAAGGATTGAGTATTTTCTCTCCTCTATACATTCATAAAATTTATTATTAGTTTTATCTAATGACAGGATTTAATAATCGTTTGCGCCAGATAATGTTATTGGCACTTATCATACTCATTGGTGTGTTAATGGTCAGGCATTTTTATATTTTTTTACCAGGTGTTTTGGGAGCTATCACCTTGTATATTTTAAGCCGCAAGACCTATTTCAAACTTACAGAAAAAAAGAAGTGGCGTCCCGGATGGACAGCGTTACTTTATATTCTCGCTTACACCGTTCTTATTTGTCTGCCTGTGTATCTTGCAGCGGTGCTCGTAACGCCAAAGCTGATTGCGCTATTCAATAACCCGGTTCAGTTGTTGATCGCCGTGAAAAGCTTTTCGCAAAAAATACAGGATGCTACCGGTATGGAATTTTTCAACAGCAACACTATAAAAAATGCCACTCAAAAACTGGCGGGTAATCTTCCTTTATTGTTAACCGGGACTGCCAATTTCCTTACCAATTTAATACTCATGTTTTTCGTGTTGTATTATATGCTGGTGCATGGCATTGAAATGGAAAAATATTTAAATGATTCTATTCCATTAAAAGAAAAGAATCGTGCCATGCTGAGGACAGAGACGAATATAATGATAAGAGCCAATGCCATTGGCATTCCTTTGCTTGCTGTTATACAAGGTTTTGTAGGAATGCTTGGCTATGCCATTTTTGGTGTAGACGCTTTTGCGGTTTGGGGCTTTCTTACCGGCGTAGCTTCATTGATACCTATAGTTGGTACAGGCCTTATATGGCTACCCCTCACTGTGTATCTCTTTGCTGTTGATCACATATGGCAAGGTGTCGGACTCGCTATCTATTCTTTAATTATCCTTACCAATATTGACTATGTTGCCCGTATAACGGTGCTTCGCAAAATCGGCAACGTACATCCAATCATTACAATTTTCGGTGTTATCATTGGGTTAAGCATGTTTGGCTTCCTGGGATTGGTATTTGGTCCTTTACTTATAAGCTATTTTATCGTTTTGGTGCGAATATACCGGAACGAGTTTAATGCCGAGCCTATAACCCCATTGCACGAGGAAAAGGAATCGTAATTTTTTCAGATATTTATTTCCATCCTTTTTTTATAAGTCTTTTATTGTTTTCATAATTTTTGCTGAACCGGCTAAATAAAAAACTACCGCAACCAATTTTAAAAAATGGTTTGCGTAAATTGCCGTTTTACAATTACTGACCCATGAAAAAAAGCTTGTATTGCTTCTTAATTGTTTTCGTTATTATATGTTCCCAAAAGATAATGGCACAACCCAAATACGAATTTCGGGGCGTATGGGTAGCCACTGTTGATAATATTGATTTTCCCTCATCAAAATTGTTAAATTCATTCAGCCAGCGGGCAGAATTCGTGAGCCTGCTCGACATGCATAAAAGAAATGGTATGAATGCAGTGGTGGTGCAGATACGTCCGGCCGCCGATGCATTTTATCCTTCTCAATATGAACCCTGGAGCGAATGGCTGACAGGTACACAAGGCAAGCCTCCTTCGCCATATTATGATCCGCTGGAATTTATGATAACGGAGACCCATAAACGCGGAATGGAATTTCACGCCTGGATGAATCCTTACCGGGCAATGTTCAATATAAAAAAATCATCCATTTCGCCGACACATATTACAAGGCTTCATCCCGAATGGTTTATAAACTACGGAGGCACAAAATTTTTTGATCCGGGGAATAAGGATGTTCAAACATTTGTTTGCAATGTCGTAAAAGACGTTGTGAGCCGCTATAATATTGATGCCATTCATTTTGATGATTATTTTTATCCCTATCGCATAGCAGGAAAAGAATTTGAAGACACGGCCTCATTTAGAAAATATGGAAAAGGAATGGATAAAGAAACCTGGAGGAGGAGCAATGTCGATTCCATTATTGTTATGCTAGGTAGAACAATAAAAGAGCAAGACCCGTATTGCAAATTCGGAATTAGTCCTTTTGGCGTATGGCGCAATATTGACAAAGACCCGGAAGGGAGCAACACAAAAGCCGGGCAAACAAATTATGACGATCTATATGCGGATATTCTATTGTGGCTTAAAATGAAATGGATTGATTATGTAGCTCCGCAATTATATTGGGAATTTGGTCATAGATTAGTAGGCTATGAAGTGCTTGTTGACTGGTGGGCAAAGCATGCCTACGGAAGGCAAATGTATATAGGACAGGGGATATACAGGGCAATGGAAGCAAAATCATATGCCTGGAAAAATAAAAATGAATTACCCAACCAGGTTAAGAAATTGCGGGAATATCCTCAGGTACAGGGCAGTATATTTTTTAGCAGCAGTTCATTTAACAGAAACCCCAATGGGTGGAGCGATAGCCTGAGAAATAACTATTATAAATATCCTGCTATTATTCCGCCTATGGCCTGGATTGATTCGGTGAAACCGGCCAGTCCTGTATTATTATTTGATAGCAGTAAAGTGAGTATTTACGATAATTTTATTGATCTCTATTTACGGCAGGATACTATTAACAACAGTGTGAAACGTTATGTAATCTATAATTTTGTTGACACTTCTGCAATAGATACAAGCGTTCCGAAAAATATTACTGAAATTATCGATGCGGGAAGTAATTATTATCAATTCAATCTTCAGAATATTCCGCTGCAGCAAAATAAAGTTGTAATAGCTGCAACCGCTTTGACCAATACAAATAATGAAAGCACCCTTAGCCCTTATATTTATCTTACACGTGAATCCAATGGCTGGCATGTTATTTTCCAGGCGGGCGATAAATAAGGCTGATACCTATTCAACATGCAGTTGTGGATATACAATTGTATACCCTGGGGGAAATTAAATTAATCCCGGGCATTTAATCACAATCACTGGAATAATGAGACAGTAAATTATTATTTCAAATTATTAATGATGTCCTGCTGTCTTCCGGATATTTTTTTCATTGCGAAAGTAATCTCTTCAGCCATACCGCTTTTACGGTCCATGATGAATCGCAATTTTGATCTTTGATTATCATTAATGTCCCCCTTTACTATCGTGCTTTTTTGATCATTTCCACGGCTTATTTCAAGAACCATTTTTTTGAGATCTGCGTCAGCATCCCTGGATGCCTGAACTAATATCAAAACAGCAACACCTTCAATATCATTTTTACTCATATCTTTCAAGACGGTATTTTTACGCAACGCTTCGGAAAGACTGTCTGCATTTATTTTACTATGTTTTATAGCTTCACCAATTTGCAGAATAATTTTTTTCACTGGTGGCCGGAGCAGTGGCATGGAGATCTTGTAAAATTCATCGGCGGCGGGTGGCATGGCTGTTGGAACCTGGGAATACATACCTTGCAAAAAAGCACAGCTGCTCAATGCAAATAATAATAAATTTTTCATAAGCAAAAGTTTTTCTTATAATTAAATTATTGTTCGTCAACCAGTCTTTATGATTATATAACGTAAAAAGCTTTAACAAATTGGGTAATGCGTAGGAAATTATTACATTTCTGAAACTACGTTTGTTAATGAAGTGGTTTTTGTCACTTAAGGGTAATGTTTACTATGGCATAATATTTCCGGGATATATTGACATAATTTTAAAACAAAAAATAATTTATGAATCTTAATCCAAAATTGACGGGACAAACTGCCCTGGTTACCGGCGCTAATAGTGGTATAGGACTGGCAGTAGCCATTGCATTGGCTAATGATGGGGCCAACGTGGTGGTGAACTATGTTACCCATCCGGAGGCTGCTGATGATGTGGTTAGGCAAATTGAAAATAACGGTGGTAAAGCAATAGCAGTAAAAGCTGATGTAAGTAAAGAAGATGAAGTACAGGCAATGTTTAAGCAGATGTATGATACATATGGTACCATCGATATCCTGGTAAATAATGCCGGGCTTCAGAAAGACTCGCCTTTTGAAAGTATGAGTCT
>JBDTOV010000034.1:0-37886 GCA_039933035.1 Ginsengibacter sp.
TTGCTTATTTATTCCATTGATAATATATCTTTCGGCTGGCTTATATGGGGAGTAACCACTGCTATAATAATTATCGCCGGCCTGGTCAGTTTTGGCCTGTTAATTTATAACAACAGAAAAAATAATGAAACAAAGCAGAAAGATTAAAGAAAGAATTTTTTCGAAGGAACAACTGCAATCTCAAATAAAATGGTGGCGGCTTATTAATAAAAAGGTCGCGTTTACAAATGGCGTATTTGATATATTGCATGAGGGTCATATTAAAATATTGTCTGAGGCCGCTTCGTTGGCAGATGTATTAATTGTTGGTGTCAACAGCGACGCCTCGGTAAAAAGATTGAAAGGAAACAACCGCCCTGTAAATAACCAGCAATCCCGTTCGCTGGTGCTGGCTTCGCTGATAATGGTTGATGCAGTGGTTATTTTTGATGAAGACACGCCGCTTCTGCTTATTAAAAATATACTACCTGACGTGTTAATAAAAGGAGGTGATTATTCGGAAGAGACTATTGTTGGTGCGGGCGATGTAATCGCCAATGGTGGTGCAGTAAAAATAATTCCTTTGGAAGAAGGATTTTCAACAACGGGCATTATTGAAAAAATGAGGAATATATAGAGATATAACTTTTATGGATAAACGCAGAATAATAGTGAGGGATATTAGCTGGCTGGCGTTCAACGGCAGGGTACTCCAGGAAGCCGGGGATGCAACTGTTCCTCTTCGTGAAAGAATCCGTTTTCTTGGTATTTTTTCCAGCAATCTCGACGAATTTTTCAGGGTAAGGGTGGCAACGTTACGACGCATGATAGAAGTAGGAAGCAAAGCAAATATGCACCTGGAACAAACTCCCGAAAAAATCCTGGAAGACATCAACCTGCAGGTAACCAATCAGCAAAACCAATTTAACAGGACGTGGACTAATATTCTTGCCGAGCTTAAAAATCAAAAGATATTATTAATAACGGAGAAACAACTCAACCGGGAGCAACAGAAATTTGTACTCTCCTATTTTAATGAAAGTGTAAGGAGTAACATAGTGCCATTGATGATTGAAAGCATCCAGGCTTTTCCAACACTCAATGATAAATCAATATACCTTGCCTGCAAACTTTCTACCTTTGACGAAAGAATACCATCGAGGTTTGCTTTAGTTTCCGTGCCGGCCCGGTTGCCAAGATTCATAATACTTCCCTCCACCGGCGAAGGCAGTTATATCATATTACTGGAAGATATTATCCGTTTTTGCCTGCCCAATATTTTCTCCTATTTTGGTTATGATACCTTTTCGTCCAATATCATTAAAGTAACCAGGGACGCAGAAATTGATATTGATAATGACGTATCTACCTCCTTTATACAAAAAATAGAAAGAGGATTAAAAAACAGGAAGAAGGGTAAGCCGGTACGTTTTATTTTCGATAAGGATATTGACAGTTTGCTTTTAAATTACCTGATTAAAAGATTGGGACTGTCTGATAAAGACAACATACAATCCGGTGGCAGAATTCATAATTACAAAGATTTTATCAATTTCCCTGATTCCGTATTTGAAAGAAAAAATCCAAGAAAAAAGCCTTTTATTCATCCTTTGTTACAAGATGCCAATAGTGTCATCAACGTTATTTTACAAAGGGATGTACTGCTAAACTTTCCCTATCATTCTTTCGACTCATTAATTGATTTGCTCAGGGAAGCAGCCATTGCGCCAGATGTCGTAAGCATCAAAGTAACCTGCTACCGCCTTGCAACACGTTCTAACATTATTAATGCGCTGACCAATGCGGTTAGAAATGGAAAGTCAGTTACCGTAATCCTTGAACTCAGGGCAAGGTTTGACGAAGAAGCCAATCTTGAATGGAAAGTACGGCTTGAGGAAGCCGGCGTCAAAGTATTTATAGGTGCCCCTAATTTAAAAGTACATGCCAAACTTTGCCTCATTAAAAAAAGGACCAATAACCGTACAACTCATTTTGGTTTTGTAAGTACGGGCAACCTAAATGAAAAAACCGCCCGGCTATATGGAGATCATTGCCTCTTAACCAGCGATAGAAATATCATGGCGGATGTGAACCGGATGTTTACCTACCTGGAAAATCCAAAACATGTCCATGCCCTTAAGTCATGCAAAAAATTGCTGGTAAGCCCTGCTACCATGAGAAGGCAAATACATGTGCTCATTGACAAAGAAATAAAAAGCGCGCTTGAGGGAAAACACGCTTCAATTATTTTAAAGTTAAATTCAATGAGCGATGAAGAACTGATTCTAAAATTATATGAGGCGGCGAGGGCGGGAGTAAAAATAAAAATGATTATCAGGGGCATTTGTTGCATGTTTACAGAAAATAAAAAATTTACAAAAAAAGTGAAGGCAATCAGCATTGTCGACGAATACCTGGAGCATGCACGAGTCATGATTTTTAATCATGATGGAAAAGAAAAAGTTTTCATTTCTTCGGCAGACTGGATGGTGAGAAACATTGACCACCGTATAGAAGCCGCATGCCCGATAAACGATAAAGAAATTCAACAGGAGTTGAAGGAAATACTCAATATACAATTGGCAGATAACGTTAAAGCCCGCATACTCGACAATGACCTTTCGAATGTATATGTAGAAAACGAAAATTCAAAAAAAATACGTTCACAAATTGAAACATACAATTATCTTTTAAAGAAAAAATACGGTCCTGGTGAAACTGGCAGCAATTGATATTGGAAGTAACGCAGTAAGGCTCCTTATCTCAGAAGTACGCGTTGATGAACAAAATAAGGCTTCATTTAGTAAGGTCTCTCTCACGCGAGTTCCTTTGCGGCTTGGTTTCGACGTGTTTGAAACAGGAAAAATTTCTGATCACAAGATAGAATTGCTGGTGCATACCATGAAAGCATACATTAATTTATTGCATGCTTTTGAAGTTAAATATGTAAAAGCATGTGCTACCTCTGCGATGCGGGATGCAACGAATAATGCAGCAATAATTAATCTCGTAAAAATTGAAACGGGAATTGAAATAGAAATTATTTCAGGCAGTGAAGAAGCTTCATTTATCTACGAAAACCATGTTGCCGAAAATTTAGATACTGAACATTCCTACTTGTATATTGATGTAGGGGGTGGCAGCACAGAGCTTACTTTTTTCAGTAGTGGCCACCTTATATTCAAGGATTCATTCAACATTGGAACCATAAGACTGCTGAAAAAAAAGGTAACCGAACAAGCGTGGGACGAAATGAAAGAGGATGTAAAAAACAAAACAAAAGGCCATAAAGAAGTGAAGGCAATTGGCTCAGGCGGCAATATTAATAAAGTGTATTCCCTTAGCAGGAGGAAAGATACCAAGCCTCTCCCGCTCGATTTGCTTCGTGATTTTTACAAAGAGCTTAGCAATGTTTCCCTAGAAGACAGGATTAAAATTTATAACCTTCGCGAAGACAGGGCAGATGTGATCGTACCTGCTTTACAGATATACGTTAACGTTATGAAGTGGGCGGGCGCAGCTGAAATTTATGTCCCAAAAATAGGGCTGGCGGATGGATTGATTCAGCATTTATGGGAGGAAGTGAAAATGAAGGAGGTAGTGCAATAACTAATAAGCATTCTATAAAAAGAAACCTTACTGCCAGTATCCAATACAACCTGTTTAAGCCCGGAAAATATAGAAAAAATAAAGTTTCAAATTATGTATACTTTTACCAGGCGAACGCTTGCCCAGGATTTGTTTTATTCTAATGCAGAGCCATCTCCCGTCTGTCGCTTTTTCCTTCAAAATTATATACTATGTCAATTAACAAAGAAGTCAAAAAGATTACGACCAATACACTGCTCAAGATGAGGCAGGCAGGCGAAAAGATCTCGATGATTACCGCCTACGACTTTTCCTTTGCCAATATATTTGACGCTGCAGGTATCGACATTATCCTGGTGGGTGATAGCGCCAGCAACGTCATGGCTGGCCATGAAACTACTTTACCCATCACATTGGATCAAATGATCTATCACGCCTCTTCCGTAGTTCGCGGCAGCAATCGCTCACTAATTGTAGTTGACCTGCCTTTCGGAAGTTACCAGGGTAACAGCAAAGAAGCATTGTATTCCACCATAAGGATCATGAAGGAAACAGGTGCCCATGCCGTTAAACTTGAGGGTGGCGAAGAAGTGTTGGAATCCGTAAAAAGAATTTTAAGTGCAGGCGTTCCCGTTATGGGACATCTTGGATTAACGCCACAGTCCATCTACAAATTTGGGACGTATACGGTAAGGGCAAAAGAAGAAGAGGAAGCCGAGAAATTAAAAAAAGATGCCATGATTTTACAGGAGGCAGGCTGTTTTGGCATTGTACTTGAGAAAATTCCGGCACACCTGGCAAAGGAAGTTACAGAAAGTCTTTCTATCCCCACCATAGGTATTGGAGCCGGGCCGGATTGTGATGGCCAGGTATTGGTAATGCATGACATGCTGGGGATTAATACGGAATTCAGGCCTCGCTTTTTGAGAACTTATTTAAACTTACATGAAGAAATAACAAAAGCAGTTCAGCAATATATCAGCGATATCAAATCAAGAGATTTTCCTAACGAGAGCGAACAATACTAATCATTCAATTACGATTTTTATTTTTTTCTCATTTGCAGGATTTGTATTTTTTTCCCAGTTTCGCTTTTGAACGAAATAAATATCTGCTGTCCCTTTTTTATTCGCCTTTATGGTAAATACTTCATCGGCACTTGCTCCCGCATTTTTTCCAGGTAACACAAAATCTTTTGAAATCGTAACCAGGTCTGCAGGCTCATCAATTACATAACTCCATTGATAGCCCGCAGTGGCTAAACCGCTTAACTTTACCGTAGTTGATTCTCCCATTTTCATTTGTATTTCTTCTGTGGCGTCATCAGGCATGCTTAGGTTTTTATTTATAACAAGTTCGTTATAAATTATTAAATAAAAACGAACTCCGAAATAAAAGTCTAATTAATATTTTGAGGTGCTGGAAACAGGTGTTTATATTTTATAAAAAAAAACCCTGAAAGGGTGCCATTATTGTAGAAAAAAATCCGAATCATTAAAGAGCAACCCAGAAGGGGTGATACTCAAAAGGGAAATGCTAATCGTACCATTCGAACAAATATTTCTCATCAAACCCGATCTCAAATTTTTTTAAAAGTTCCAGGTATTCCTGTTTGAATGTTTTCTTTTTAGATGGTTTTCCTGTTTTCTACAATAATTTCAACCCTACGGGTTTTCCAACACCTCAAACTATTAATTAACCTGTTTAGTTAATAAAAAGATTATTCATAACATATCATACGACCCGTATCGTCCAAAAATCATCGCATAAATTACCACTGGTTATATAACTATACGGCATGTAGAAATATCCCTTAACACCCCAACCTGTTCCCCACGAATTCCTTACAATGAAAACCCGCTGACTATCGTCATAGCCGACAGCCATTACCGCATGACCCCCAATAACTTTTTCTTTTGCTTTCGGCATGGGCATCATGCCGGTTTGTGCTACCGCCTGGGATTCAAAACTTTCGTAAACAGTGAAACCAAATACAAAAGGATAGCCTTCGGACAGGCAGGACTGTAGCTGGGGCAAATTGGTATTGGTTAAGCGCTGGTAACTTTTGATTGTCGATTTCAATGCATCATCGTAACATTTCTTCGTAGGCTTGTCAGTAAATTTATTTACCGTATAGGGCCATTCTTTTTCCGGGCAAATTCCGGTGGTATTTAGTGATTTTATGCCATCTCTTATGAAAGCCCCGCTATCAGAATTAACCGTATTGATCAGTACTCTTTCATTATAATACAAGAACAATCTTGACGGCATAAAGTCTTTTAGTTTTTGTTTTTTCCTGCTAAATTCAAAAGCTCCTGATAGTGCATTGGCGGTGCAACTTCCTAACGGACCCTGGTTGTAGACTGGTGGACATTTGGATCTGAGGTTTACTTTTGCGGGTAATTTTTTCATGATCATCATGGGTGCGGAGTACATCAGGTCACGCTGGTCAGGCAGGTCAGGAACCCATCCGTAACCAAATGAAGCGGGTTTTTCAGCAGGCGCTTTAATTGCTTTACTCATAAATAAAAATTAAAAGGTTTAAAAAATTTTGATTTTTTTATTAAGTGTATTTATAGATTAGCAATATGCGGACAAAGATGACATAATCAATCCATTTATGCATCTTTGGGCCGATAAAAATAATACGAATAAAAGTTAAATGCAATACCCTTGTACGATAACATTGATAATGTTGCAAACATCCATAGTTTTGCGAAAAATAAAATCATGGATTTTTTAGAAAGATTACATATTCATCCGGATAATAAAGGTGTGTCAACCGGTAACAAATGGATACCTTCTTCCAGTGAAAAAATAAAATCTTTGTCCCCGGTTGATGGAAAATTAATCGCTACAGTAAGCCCCTGCGATAAAAAAAGTTATGATGTAGTAATTTACACTGCACAAAAAGCATTTGCCGAATGGCGGCTTTGGCCTGCGCCAAAACGAGGCGAAATCGTGAGACAGGTGGGCAATGAACTTAGAAAAAATAAGGCTGACCTGGGCAAATTAGTAAGCTATGAAATGGGTAAGAGTTTACAGGAAGGCATGGGTGAAGTACAGGAGATGATTGATATCTGCGACTTTGCCGTAGGACTTTCGCGCCAATTGTACGGGCTTACTATGCATAGCGAACGGCCCGGGCACAGGATGTATGAACAATACCATCCACTCGGCATAGTGGGCATTATTTCGGCATTCAATTTCCCGGTAGCTGTATGGAGTTGGAACAGTATGCTGGCAATGGTTTGCGGCGATGTGTGTGTGTGGAAGCCTTCAGAAAAAACGCCTCTTTGTGGTGTGGCCTGCCAGCAGATTATTTCAAAAGTATTCAAAGAAAATAAAGTTCCCGAAGGTGTTTGCAGTTTAATTACCGGGGCAAGGGAAACCGGTCAGTGGTTGAGTGAAGACACAAGAATTGCGTTGGTTTCGGCAACCGGATCTACCCGGATGGGAAAAGCAATCAGTGCAGTTATTGGTGCCAGGCTCGGTAAATGCCTGCTGGAACTTGGTGGTAACAATGCTATTATTATTTCCAAAAATGCCGACCTCGATATAGCGCTGATAGGTTCGTTGTTTGGCGCTGCCGGCACGGCGGGACAAAGATGTACCACCACGCGAAGACTTATTATTCATGAAGAAGTATATGAAACATTTAAAAAGAAATTAGTAGCTGCCTATAAGCAACTCAAGATTGGTAACCCGTTAAAAGAAGGAAACCATGTAGGTCCTTTAATTGATAAAGATGCAGTGCAAATGTACCTGGCAGCTATTGATGCCTGTAAAAAGCAGGGCGGCAAGTTTGTGGTGCAGGGCGGAGCACTTATTGGGAAAGGTTTTGAAAGCGGCTGTTACGTAACGCCGTGCATTGCAGAAGTAACCAATGAAATGGAAATAGTTCAGCACGAAACATTTGCTCCCATTTTGTATCTCATAAAATACAGCACCATTGAAGAAGCCATCGGATTGCAAAATAATGTTCCCCAGGGATTATCCAGTTCTATATTCACTTTGGATCTTCGCGAAGCAGAATTGTTTCTTTCACAGGCAGGCAGCGATTGTGGCATTGCCAATGTAAACATTGGAACGTCCGGCGCTGAGATTGGCGGGGCGTTCGGTGGGGAAAAAGAAACCGGGGGCGGCAGGGAAAGTGGCAGTGATGCATGGAAAGCCTATATGCGCCGGCAAACTAACACCATTAATTATACAGATAAGCTTCCACTGGCGCAGGGAATAAAGTTTACCATATAGTTTTTTATGATTATTCGTTGGTTTGGGAAGAAATTAGAAAATTATTCTTACATACTTACGGGTAAAGGCTTTTAAACCCATTTACTTTTGAAGATGGGACAGGACCAGGCTTTATAAGTTATTTGATTAACATAAATATTAGATAATAATTTACCAACGGTTGTGCATAATCCAATTAAAATATAAATATTTGCGATTCTAATCTTAAAATATAAACATGATACCAGGGATTAAACATTTTTTCTTATCCATTATTTTTCTCACCTCGCTGCACTTTATAACATTTTCGCAGGGAAATTCAGAAAAGGCAGTGGCGCCGCACAACTGGCATGAACTGGACAGGGCCACTACAGGATACTACGGCATCAGCCTGGATAAAGCCTACCAGTTTGTAAAACCCAGGAAAAGCAAAACGGTAATAGTGGCTGTAATAGACAGCGGTGTTGATACTACCCAGGAAGATCTCAGACCGGTACTGTGGCACAATCCGGGCGAAATACCAGGCAATGGAATTGACGATGATCATAATGGCTATGTTGATGATATATACGGCTGGAATTTTATTGGTGGTAAAGATGGCAAAAATTTACACCAGGATTCTTATGAAGGAGCAAGAGTATATTGGAAACTCCATGCGAAATATGGTGATAGTATTCCTGATACCACTACTATGTTGCCTGCACAAAAAAAAGAAGTGGAAGAATACCTGAGAGCAAAAGACAAAGTAGTGGGCGCTGTTAATCCACAAGAACTCTTGTTCATGCAAAAGATACTTCCGGCACTGGAGCGGGGTGATTCCATTATCGCCAAAGAACTTGGCAAAGCCACCTTTAGCGGAAATGATCTAAAAACCTACACGCCGAAAGATGTTGATTCTAAAACGGCAACCAGCATTTACCTCAATATCTGCAAACTGAATAATGATTATGATATAAGCAACGAGGATATTTTGGATGATTTAAAGGGACAGATTCGCAAAGCAGCATCTGGGAATACACCTCCCGAAAACTTTCGTGGCGAAATTGTAAAAGATAACGAAAGCGATATTAATGATCGCTACTATGGTAACAACGATGTAATGGCCGGCACGCCTTCTCACGGCACGCATACTTCCGGGATAATTGCCGCTGCAAGAGGCAATGGGATAGGCATGGATGGCATTGCAGACAATGTAAAAATAATGATGGTACGCGCTGTTCCTGATGGTGATGAGCATGACAAGGATATTGCCAATGCCATTCGATATGCTGTAGATAACGGAGCCAAAGTTATTAGTATGAGTTTTGGTAAAGGTTTTTCTCCCGAAAAAAGCTGGGTAGATGATGCTGTAAAATATGCTGCAGGTAAAGATGTATTATTGGTACATGCAGCAGGCAATGATCACCAGGATGTAGACAGCGTTGCAAATTTCCCTAACCCGGTTTTTGCTGATGGTTCAGGAAGAGCAGGTAATTTTATAACTGTTGGCGCAAGCGGTGACTCTACTAACGGTGGTTTCACGGCGAGCTTTAGCAACTATGGTAAAAATGAAGTAGATGTATTTGCTCCCGGGGTAAACATTTATTCCACGCTACCCGGCGGAGATAAATATGGTAATTACTCGGGCACCAGTATGGCTTGCCCGGTTGTTGCGGGTGTGGCAGCGTTACTGCTTGAATATTTTCCCGATTTAAGTGCTGACCAGGTCAAATATGTTATTGATAAATCGGCTACCCCGATAAACGAAAAAGTTATTTTACCCGGCACACAGAAAACTGCCGGAGGGGATGGAGATCCGGAAATGGTAAGCCTTTCAGACATCTCAGTATCTGGTGGTGAAGTAAATGCTTACGAAGCAGTGAAACTGGCTGCTACGTTAAAAGGAGATAGAAATATGGAAACGCAAATGCTTCCAAAATCAAAAGTTAGAAGGAATAAAAAGGGATAACGAGGTAACTGGTATATATAATAAACAGTAGCCCGGCATTTTTAAAAATGCCGGTTTTTTTATTGTAGAAAAATTAAATTTGTATGAAAATAAATTCTGTCATCATGAAACCTCCTTCAGCAACTTATCCCGAATATTTCCAGAGATACATTAACCAGGTAAAGGAAGACGATTTAAAAACCGCTTTTAAAAACCAGATGCCTGCCGCAGAAGCTTTTCTCCAAACCATTAGCGAAGAGTTATCAATGCGAAAATATGCTGAAGGCAAATGGAGCATTAAAGAAGTGCTCCAGCATATGATTGATGCTGAAAGGGTTTTTTCTTACCGGGCTATGTGCTTCGCAAGAAAAGAGCACCAGGTACTCCCCTCTTTTGACGAAAATAATTTCGCTGCACACTCAAATGCCGATGATCGCAATTGGAAGGATCTTATTGCAGAATTTGCGGCGGTTCGTAAATCAACTGAATTTCTCTATGACAGCTTTACTGATGAAGCGCTTAATTCTATCGGGAGGGCGAGCGACTATACCATCACGGTTTCTGCGATCGGGTTTGTAACGGTGGGTCATGTAAATCATCATATCAGTATCTTACAGGAACGGTATATCGGAATGTAGACTGTATAATTTGTATATTCATGTAAAGATTGTTTGTGAAAATATATTCTGCTGAGCAAATAAAAAATTGGGACGCATTTACCATAATAAATGAGCCGGTGGTTTCTGTTAATTTAATGGAACGGGCAGCAAAAGCCTGCACCGAGTGGATTTTACAAAATTGCAGTAATGCATCTTCCATTAAAATTTTCTGTGGAAAAGGAAATAATGGCGGTGACGGGTTGGCTATAGCGAGACATCTTATCCGGTATAACTTCGGAGTAGCTGTTTATGTTATTGGATCTGTGTCGCCAGGCACCGGCGATTTTCAAATAAACCTGCAGCAATTAAAAGAAATTTCTTCAGCGGTTCATTTTTTAGAATCTTCAGAATCATTTCCGGCAATTAGAAACGACGAAATTATTATAGATGCGCTCTTCGGCACGGGCCTCAATAAGAAAGTTTCCGGTATTTTTCAAAAACTTATTCTTTATTTGAATAAATCAGGGGCAGAAATACTCTCGGTAGATATTCCCAGTGGTCTGTACGGGGATAAGAGTTCGGTTGGAAATACGATTATTCGTTCCCGTTACACGCTTTCGTTTCAGCAGCAGAAGCTTGCTTTTTTAGTAGCAGAAAATGAATCTTTTTTTGGTGAAGTGATCGTTTTAAATATTGGGCTTTCGCAGGAATTTGCTGACAGCGAACAGTCGGTATTTGATTTGATTGAAAAAAAAGAAATTCAACAAATTTATATTCCCCGTAAATCTTTTTCCAACAAGGGTAATTACGGCTCTGCATGCCTGGTAGCCGGCAGCTTTGGTATGATGGGTGCTGCAGTGTTGAGTGCTAAAGCATGCCTGAGAAGCGGTGTAGGTAAGCTTACCTGTTACGTTTGTAAAGAAGGTTATATCATCATGCAGGCATCCACACCGGAAGCCATGTGCAAAACCTTTGGCAATACATTCATAAAGGACGTCGAAAATTTTAAAAGTTTTGATGTAATTGGTATTGGACCGGGAATCGGAAAACACCTTTCGCACAAGCAACTATTGCAAAAAGTTTTCAAAAATGCTAAAAGTCCTGTTGTGCTGGATGCAGATGCTCTGAATGTTTTAAGTTCCTATCCTTCTTTATATAAATCAATACCTGCACAGAGTATCATAACGCCCCATCCTAAAGAGTTTGAAAGGTTGTTTGGAAAATCTGAAAATGATTTTGAAAGAATTAACCTGGCGTTGCGGAAATCAAAAGAACTTGATATTTATATTGTATTGAAAGGTCACCACACATTAATCGCCGCACCGGATGGGAAAGGATATTTCAATTCAACCGGTAACGCCGGAATGGCTACAGCCGGTGCAGGTGACGTGCTGACGGGCATCATTACAGGATTGCTGGCACAGAAGTACAGCCCGCTGCATGCATCCATTCTTGGGGTGTATCTCCATGGACTCGCAGGAGATTTTGCTGCTAAAAAATTATCACAGGAAGCTATGATTGCCAGTGACATCATTGACAATTTAGGAGATGCATTTCAGCAATCGGCAGCCATCAGTTAATTTCCTTGAATTCTCCATATACATCTATACCTATAGATATATTTTTATTGTCGTATAAAAATATTATTGTTGTATTTTAAAAAAATGTTATGGATAACAAAATCACTTTAAGCTTTGATGAAAGCGTCATTTTTAAAGCAAAAAAATATGCTGAAAATAATAATATCAGTCTTTCCCGACTGGTAGAATTTCTATTGAAAAAAGTCACTTCCAATAATTATAGTTCGTTATAAAATTTTCCTGTTGCTGATTGGGTAAAACAGGTAGCTAAAGTGAAAGCTGTTTATCAAACAATAACAAATAGAACCAGGAAGTCTGCCAAAAAAGAATTTTTTAAATCCAGGAAATGAGAATATTTCTTGACGCCAATATTTTAGTTTCCGTTTTAAATAAAGAATATCCGCTATTTACCTACACCTCCCGTATCATTAGCCTTGCAGACAAAACGAGGTTCACCTTATTTACATCGCCTGTTTGTCCTGCGATAGCTTTTTATTTTGCTGAAGAAAAATATAGAAGTATTTCAGCAAAAAAAAGAATTGAAATTTTATGTAAGCATATCAACATCGCTGCTACTACTAAAAACACGGTGTTCCAATTTTTGCAAACCCCGGCAATTAATGATTTTGAAGTTGGGCTCGCGTATTATGCTGCCATAGAAAGCAAATGCGACTGCATCATTACCGAAGACATTGATGCTTTTTATTTTTCAAAAGTAGAAGTATTGGGTAGCGAAAATTTTTTTGAAAAATACCTGGTGGGCCAATTACCCAAATCCAGAAGCAGGTAATTCGTAAATTAATCCTTTTTTCCCCTATTTTTGCCACCCAAAAAATTAAGTAATAAATTGATATGACAAATTTGATTTATATAATTCCGCTGATGGGTGTAGTAGGGTTACTTTACACATTTATAAAATTTGCCTGGGTAAATAAGCAAGATGCCGGTAATCAAAAAATGAAGGAAATCAGCACATATATTGCTGATGGTGCCATGGCTTTTCTAAAGGCGGAGTATAGGATTCTTTCTTATTTTGTAGTCATAGGTGCCCTGCTCTTAGGTATTATGGGTTTTAGCAACGCTAACAGCCACTGGAGTATTGCCATCTCGTTTATTTGTGGTGCTATATTAAGTGCTCTGGCCGGTTTCATAGGGATGCGCGTGGCCACCAAAGCAAATGTACGTACGGCACAGGCCGCACGCACCAGTCTTGCACAAGCTTTGAAGGTTTCGTTTACCGGCGGCAGTGTTATGGGGCTTGGGGTTGCTGGTCTTGCCGTATTAGGATTAGGCGGATTGTTTATTATTTTAAAAATGGTTTTTGCTCCTCACGCAAATGTTGACAGCCTTGAAATGGAGAAAACAATCGAGATACTAACAGGCTTTAGTCTTGGTGCAGAAAGTATTGCTTTATTTGCACGCGTGGGTGGTGGAATTTATACCAAAGCGGCAGATGTGGGCGCCGATCTTGTTGGAAAAGTAGAAGCGGGTATTCCGGAAGACGATCCAAGAAACCCTGCAACCATAGCGGATAATGTAGGTGATAATGTAGGTGACGTGGCCGGCATGGGTGCCGATCTTTTTGGATCTTATGTAGCTACTGTTCTTGCCACGATGGTTTTAGGCAGAGAAACCATTTCAGTGGACAGGTTTGGTGGCATGGCTCCGATTTTGTTACCGATGCTCATCGCTTCTATGGGCATTTTATTTTCTATTATAGGAACACTCTTTGTAAAAATATCTGATAGTTCCGGGCTGCACACGTCCGTGGTTCAAAAGGCTTTAAACCTGGGTAACTGGGGTTCTATTGTTCTCACCGCTATCGCTTCTTTCTTTTTAGTGACATGGCTGATGCCTGATACTGATATGGTTTTAAGAAACTATCACTTTACAAAATATGGTGTGTATGGTGCCATTTTTGTAGGTCTCGTGGTGGGAACTTTAATGAGCATTATTACTGAGTTCTATACGGCAATAGGTAAACGCCCGGTAATGACTATTGTTCGTCAATCTTCTACCGGCCATGCTACTAACATTATTGGAGGCCTTGCTGTTGGAATGGAAAGTACTATGTTCCCGATTTTAGTGTTGGCTTCCGGTATTTATATGTCGTACTGGTGCGCCGGTTTATACGGCGTTGCCATTGCCGCCGCAGGTATGATGGCAACGACAGCTATGCAGCTTGCGATTGATGCGTTTGGGCCTATTGCAGATAACGCGGGCGGCATTGCCGAAATGTGCGAATTACCTAAAGAAGTGCGTGAGAGAACAGATATATTGGATGCGGTAGGAAATACTACTGCCGCAAGTGGAAAAGGCTTTGCTATCGCTTCTGCTGCTTTAACCGCATTGGCGCTGTTTGCAGCGTTTGTTGGTATTGCAAAAATAGACGGTATCGATATTTATCGCGCAGATGTGCTGGCCGGATTGTTTGTTGGCGCTATGATTCCCTTTATATTTTCATCACTAGCCATACGGGCAGTAGGTGAAGCAGCCATGGCTATGGTGGAAGAGGTGCGCAGGCAATTTCGCACCATACCCGGTATCATGGAAGGGACCGGCAAGCCTGAGTATGAAAAATGCGTCAAGATATCTACAGATGCTTCCATTAAAAAAATGATGTTACCAGGTGCTATTGCTCTAATATCTCCATTAGTTATTGGTTTTGTTTTTGGGCCCGAAGTTCTTGGAGGCTTTCTGGCGGGTGCAACGGTTACAGGTGTATTAATGGGTATGTTTCAGAATAATGCCGGCGGTGCGTGGGATAACGCTAAAAAATCATTTGAGAAAGGAGCCATTATAAACAATGAAACATATTTCAAAGGTTCCGAACCGCACAAAGCATCGGTAACCGGCGACACTGTAGGTGATCCGTTTAAAGATACTTCCGGACCAAGCATGAATATATTAATTAAACTGATGAGTATTATATCATTGGTAATAGCCCCTACCCTTGCAAAAATTCATGAAGGCAGTATTCAAAAGAACAGGCATTTGAAGATGGAAAACCTAAGATTGATGGATCAATCTTCAGGTAGCTTCCAGGAAAATAAACAAAAAACCTGGGTACTTGAAAACGGGAGCACCGTAAACCGCAATACCATTTCAAATGATGTTACCGGTTTATTGGATGCATTGGAAGCAGATAAGCTCATCGATAAATCAACCTACTCTGTTGCCACATTTAAAAACTGGCTTTATATTGATGGCACAAAACAATCAGTGCAGGCTAATGATAAATACAAAAAATATTTTGATGAGAAGGGTGATTTTGTAATGAGACAAACCGCCAAAAAAGATTAAGAGACAATCTTTAAAAAACCTGGCAGCTTTTAGGTTGTCCAGGTTTTTCTTGTTTCTATTAAATTATATTTCGTAGCGACCCTGTTTACATTCTAAGCCTTTCCTGCATAAAAAATATTCCTTTCAGCATCCAGTAAGAAATTATCCTTATTGGCAATAATGAGATTTTTATATTCATTTACTTTCACCCAGTAAATTATCAAAAGCACCAGCGATGCCAAAGGCGCAAAAGGGATAAAAAAACAAACAGAACAGATATTCCAGGCGAGGCCAATACCGGCGGTGGGCTTGCTTTCACTTACCGAAACGTGTAGCCTTATACATTCGGCTTTTATAGATTCTGCAATATTAGTTACCATGATAAATTGCCATACAAGATTAAATAAGGGTATAAACATCAGCCACACATTTGACGGTGGCATCTTCCTGTTTTCAGGTGAAATGGCAAGAAGCGTGTTTTGTAATGTCAGGAGAAAGAAAACATAGGGAACTATAAAAATAATTCCAAATACCATTAATATTACAATCCATTCTGATGCGCCCGGCAGCTGCAATAATAAAGTCATAGATGATCAGTTTGTACAATAGTAAACTATATTTTTAAAAAAGCAGTTTTCCAACCAATTCCTTTACGCCTTCGGTGGCCGTTTTGGTTATAACATGAAAATTATGATGTGCAGGAATATACGGCGGTTGTTTATCAATAATATATTTTGGAACACCCGAGGGCAAATAATCAATCAAACCCGCTGCAGGATACACCTGCAGTGATGTACCGGCCAGGATAAAAAGATCGGCACGAGCCATGATATGCCGTGCTTCCAGGATCATAGGTACCTGTTCATTAAACCAAACTACATGGGGCCGAAACTGTGTATCATCCGGGGCCATATCGCCCAAGTTAATATCTTCCTTTATTTCATAAAAAGTATTCTCATCTTTTTCTCCGCGCATTTTAAAAATTTCACCATGAAGGTGCAATACATTTTTTGAGCCAGCTCTCTCATGCAAATCATCGATGTTTTGAGTAACGACCGTTACATTATAGTGTTGCTGTAAATCTGCGAGCCCTTTGTGTGCGGCGTTAGGCAAGGCTGCGGCTACTTCTTTTCTTCGCATGTTGTAGAAATCCAGTACCAGCTTTGGATTTTTTTTGTATCCCTCCGGTGTAGCTACTTCGTACACATTGTATCCCATCCAAAGCCCGTCACTATCACGAAAAGTTTTTAAACCGCTTTCTGCGCTTACACCTGCACCGGTGAGAACAACAAGATTTTTCATTAAGCAAAATTAGGGTTTCTCGGTTGCAGGCATCGTTCTTACAAAATATTTTTTAAACAGTATCCATACCAGAAAAGCGAGTAACCACAAAGGCCATATGGATACGAAGCCAATGAAAATCTCAGCGATAAATTGAAAGCCATTTTTAAAAGCTGTCGTAATTCTTGATGCAAATCCCGGAGCATCGTTCGAAGGATCATAACCTGCAAGTGGTTGATAAAAAGTAACATTAATTGTTGAATAAGCAGATTGATGCGACAGGTAATTTATTCTGCCCGATGCGGACTCCATTTCCTCCTGGAGATTATTTATTTCCCCCTGGACTTTTAAAACATCCTCCATATTTTTTGCCTGCTTTAAAAACTCAAGGTATTTTAACCGCATTTGTTCTTTAGCCTGCAATCTCGATTTAGTATCTACAACTTCAGCGGATACATCTTCAGAAGTAATTTTCTTTTCCAGTATTTTACCTGAATCCGATGGAAGTACGTTCAATAAATTTTCAAATTGTTCAACAGGAACTTTAATCGAAATGGTGGCTTCTTTTTTTTCAGTAGATTCACGTTGATCTTCGCTTGCGATATAAGCCCCGTAACGTTTTGAATTATTGTGTACCACATTGCTGTATGAGGTGAAATCCTTTACTTCCAATTTTAATTCTGCAGTTTTAATAATTTTTTTATCCCAATCAGGGCTCTGTCCGGGCAACGTTCCTTGCAAAATTTTGCTAACGAAAGATGTTGTAGCACCACTATTTATTTCACTTCGCAAAGGCTCTTTGGCGTTTGACGATGGGTGCTTTAGCAGTGACATATCCTGTAGGGTATCATCCGCTGGCTTATTTTTTGAAATGCTGTCGCAGGAAAAAAATAACGTGCCCATAAGCACAATAGCAATAAGTTTCTTCATATCAATAAGTTTTAAAGTAAGATTACTTATTGATACAAATTGCATAAAATTGGTAACCTGCAGCTGCTGTTAAAAGAAGAATTTATTTTTCGCCCGCGAGCTCCATAATTATTTTCCATTCCCTTTCCGTTACCGGCTGCACGGATAATCTTCCTAAACGAACAAGGGCCATATCTCCCAAACGCTTGTCAGCCTTTACCTGCAATAAGCTTACGGGTTTTTTTAATTTTTTAACAGGCTTCAAATCTATAGCCACCCAATTGGCATCTTCGGTCGTGGGATCCTGGTAGGCTTCTTTGGCAACTTTTGCAATGCCGACAATTTCCATTCCTTCATTACTATGATAATATAAAACTTCCTCCCCTTTTTTCATAGCACGCAGATGAATTCTCGCCGCGTAATTTCTCACACCATCCCACGTTGTTTTTTTATCTTTTACCAATTGCTCCCAGCTAAAGGTGGACGGTTCAGATTTTACAAGCCAGTGATTCATACAATAAATTTGTTTAGTGAGTTTAAGTATTTTCGGGGGGGATATATTAAAAATCCCGGTAAAATTACAGATATGCTTTTAATAAAATATCCCTGGTAATATTTACCAGGGATATTGTATCCAATTATAAAACAGTAAGATCAATGTGGGATAGTTCAGGCTTCACGCACAGGCGCTGCCTTAACAACATCTTTTTCTTTCATTCCTTCATCAAGTTGGCTTTTTACATGCTCTTTAGCATCATTAAATTCTCTCACGCCTTTACCGATTCCTCTCATAAGATCAGGAATTTTTTTGCCTCCAAAAAATAAGAGAACGACCAGGAGAATTAAAATCCATTCGGATCCGCCGGGCATTGATAACAGCAATACGGGCTTTAAAAAAATACTTAACATTATTTATGATTTTTAGTTGTTTACAAAAAGGTTATTTAAAGTTACTGAATATAAATCAGCCTGTTCAAAAAAATTATTCAGTTATAGTTACGTTTAAAAAATGGTGCCGGTTTTAATTTAGGGATATTTTAGAAATTAAATCGATCACTGGTGCTTTTTATTCTTGTCAACATTTTATTTTGATATTTATAGCTGTTATTTCGTCAAAGCCTCTTTTGCAACTTTCGTAGAAAGAAATATACTGATCTCATACAATATTACAAGCGGAATAGTTACTATAGCCTGGCTGGTCCAATCCGGTGAAGGAGTGATAACCGCGGCAAGGATCAAAATCAAAACATAGGCATATTTACGGTAAGTCTTCAGCATCTTAGGTGTCACAATTCCCATCTTTGATAATACATAAGCAAGTACAGGAAGCTCAAACCCAATTCCGCAACCTAATATAATACTCGTCAGTGTATCAATGTAATCATCCAGCGTGGGCATATAGGTGTAGACTCCTAAATTTCCCAACTTATAATTTCCCAGAAAATTAAAAGTGAAGGGAGCCAGTAAATAATAACCAAATGCCGCCCCTGAAAAAAAACAAACAGACACCCAGACAATACTACCTCTCGAATTTTTCAATTCTTTTGGTGACAATGCAGGTTTTATATAACGCCATATTTCCCAGAACACATAAGGAAACGCGAGTACCAGGCCACAGGTAAATGAAATGGAAATTGCCGACATAAATGGTCCGCTCACCGTACTGCCCAGCAAAGGAATATGCACAGGTGGCATACAAAGCGCATCACCTAAATGTAGGGTATGACCAAGACTACACAAGCCCCCGTACGTAATAAAATCAGGCCGTGCCGGAGCGTATATGATGTTGTCAAATACCCAGTCAACAAAAATAAAGACCAAAACGGTTGCCGATACAATTGCGATCGCAGCGCGAACAATATGCCATCTTAACACTTCAAGATGATCAATAAAACTCATGTGTGTTTTTTGCTCCTGTTGCGCTTTAAATTTCTTTATAAAAGTTTTTGTTAAGGTGGGCTCCATCCTGTTTTAATTTGTAAAATTCCTGCGTGTATAAGATATAACTTAGCACTCAAAAATTATTTATGAAAATGGCTATGTAAATACTACATAGCCATTTATTGTATTATTAAGAGAATTTTTAGGCAAAGAAAGGCGTAACAATAGCAGTCACCTGCTCTTTGGTTAAAGGCTCATCGAATGCTTCAGAAGCGGCTGAAGCTGAGATCATTTGTCCACCAATACCCGTTATCGTAATCCCCAGTTGTGTTACATTTTCTTCCCCATCATAACTCGCCTGAACAGCAGGACTACCAATACCACTTTGGTTAAGGGTAATCCAGGGTTTGAGTTCAACACCCGCAGGAACTAACGACCCATTTGCTTTGCGCATGGAACGAATGTGCGCCGCATGCCTGGCTTCTACAGAATGGATTTGAAGTGCAGCAGTCAGGTAATCATTATTGGTTATCAGGTTACCTGCCTGGCCTTTGTATGCCCTTACGCCGGTGTCCTCAAATGTTTGCGCTACCGCCAGCAACAGACCATAGTCTGAGAATACAGTCGGAAAGGTGCCGTGGGCTGTAAAATCAAAATCCGCAGCAGCATAAGATACCGGAGTGCCACCGGCTGCACTAATGGCGGATTTTAGAAAATTGACATGCTCATTTTCGTGATCCCTGATGGCAGTAAGTGCAGTCAGTGCTGCACCGGCGGGTATGATACCGGAAGCAACGGCCTTTACATAAAAATTTGATTCAAGATATTCAAGTGTCAACGCGAAATTAAGCGTATCGATAATTATATCTGTAGGAGCGGTAGGTGATCCGTATGCCTTTTTAAACATAGATCCCAACGCAAAAGGCACAGAAGCTAAAGCTACTTTTCCGGATAGCCGGGCAAAATTTTTCATTGCGTTTCTGCGGGTATCCAGTTTTTGCATTACCTCCGGATCCTTTTGTTCTATTTCAGAAAGAATATTTTGTAAGTTCATAATAATTAATTTTTAATTGGTTGGTAAATTACTTGCGTTAATAGTTTCTTTTATGTACTTACCCGCTATAGCTAATACTTCGTTAGGGGTACGTGCGCCATCTAAGCCGTTGGTATCAAGGGCAGTCATATCTGCAAAAGAGCCTGCGGAAATTAAATCGCGGATCGTTGCTGCATGCCTGGCTTCCACCGAAACAATTTTGCCGGCCACCAGGAGATAATCTGCATTAACTATTAACTTCCCTGCACCGTTATACGCAGTTACACCCAGGTCCTCAAATGCTTTGGCTGTACCCAATACGCTGGTTCTGTCTGCGAAATTAATTGAGCTGAAATCTGGTGTCAATCCCTGGATGGCGGCTGTTTTTAAAGCTGCTTTAAAAAATTCACGATGTGCGATTTCATGGTCTCTAACATCCGTCAGGTAAGACATCTCCGATGCGGTAATACCAGCATATGGACTGGTAACCACCTGGATATAAAATGCCGCCTCTAATTGTTCCAGGGCATACGCATAATTTAAAACGCCCGGGTCACCGCTTCCAAGATCAACACCGCCGTTGTTGTTCATACTGTTGTCTTTTTTGCACGAAGCCGCTGTTGCTATCAAAACAGAGCCTGCTCCAATTACACCAAGAAATTTCCGTCGTGAAAATGGTTTTTTTACCCCATCATAAATCAGCGATAACTGATTTTCGTTTGATTCATTGTTTAACATAATGGTTAATTTAATTTTTGAAATTTGTTTTAATGAGTTAGATTTTCTACTCAAATCGGATTTATTTACGAGCTAAGGAGTAGTATGGATTTTTAAATGAAAACAAAATCATTTTAAATCATTTTTCTCAATATGAACCGGGGTAGGTCGTTATGAATGAATATGCAGGTCTTCATGTATAATTCAATCTAAGATTGTTACCGGGGTATGGTTTGGAATAAACAATTCAACATATCTAAAAAGGAACAGTTGTTGGTTTTTTAAAACCATAGTTATTTTTTTGACGTATTTTTTATAACGTTAATTATTCAATTCTAAAAAGGTGATTAATCTACCAGATTAAATTATATGAGAATTACAACTGCATATTACCCGGCGTTTCTACATAGTTCCGTAGTGCATGCCTGTAGAAATCTAATACCTTTACGATTCAAATTTTATTATGTATAAGGTTCCTTTATATATATGTATCCTTTTATTTTCAACTATTGCGAGATCGCAGCTAACCATACAGGGAGCTATAATTGATGATAAAACAAAACTCCCGGTAGAAGGCGCAACCATTACTTTAATGCCCGCCAATATTTTTACCATTACGGATGCAACCGGCAGATTTAGTTTTAAGGGAAAATATAATACCAGCGCTTTAATAATAGTTAATAATATAGGTTATGCAACACAAAAATTTACGGCGAATGACGTATTAAAAAACAAAACACTTTCCATTTCACAACAACAGATTTCACTACAGAATATAATTATAACTTCCAATGCATCCGATATCTATAAACCTATAAGCAGAACTGATATAGAAATGCGGGGGGTTAATAATTCACAGGAAGTATTGCGTATCATTCCCGGAATTGTAATTGCTCAACACCAAGGTGGCGGGAAGGCTGAACAAATTTTTTTGCGGGGCTTTGATGCAGATCATGGAACTGATTTCAGGGAAGATGTAGATGGATTGCCCATCAACATGGTGTCTCATGCCCACGGGCAGGGCTTTGCAGACAGCCACTTTATTATTCCCGAAACAATAGAAAGTGTTGATTTTAAAAAAGGGCCTTACGCTGCCTCCAAAGGAGATTTTGCCACAACAGGGTTTGTTGATTTTAATTTAAAAAATGCTCTTGATAATAACACGGTAAAATTAGAAGGCGGAATGTTTAATACTTTTCGTGGATTGGGAATGTTTAATTTGTTACCTGCAAGGGCAAGTGAAAAACAACAATCGTGGTATGTGGCATCCGAGTACAGGTATTCAGATGCTTACTTTGACAATCCACAGCATTTTAATCGCTTTAATTTGTTTTCAAAATACACCGGCAAAATATCGCCAAAAAGTACACTAACGGTTTCGGCAACCACATTCTGGAGTAAATGGGATGCTTCAGGCCAGATCCCTGGCCGGGCGGTCAAAGAAGGGCTGATCGGTTTTTATGGCGCCCTTGATCCTTTTGAGGGTGGAGTAACCTACCGGACAAACATAAACGCAAAATTAATTACAGCTCTTTGTAATGGAGGCATCATAAAAAACCAGTTGTATTATTCAAACTACCATTTTGACCTGCATACTAATTTTACTTTTTATTTGGCTGATACAGTAAACGGGGATGAAATCAGGCAAAAAGAAGCAAGGGATTTTATGGGCTACAATGGCAGCTACTATCACACGGGCTACCTGGGCACCATTAAACTTAATACAGAGTCAGGAATAAATGTGCGGGCCGACTTCACGCACAATTCTGAACTTTCGCATACCATGGACCGTTATACTCTTGTAAACCGGATAAAACTGGGAGACATCTGTGAGTTAAGTATTTCGCCTTACATTAGTGAAACCTTTACTTTTAACCGGAATTTCAGTGTAAATGCAGGCCTTCGGTTCGACCAGTACCTTCACAAATATGATAACAAATTTGCCGGAGATACCTCACTGCAGGGTATTGGTATTTATAAGGCCCATGCAAACACGGTAAGCCCCAAGGTAAATTTGTATTACCATGTAAACAATAAAATGCAGCTCTATCTTACATCAGGAAAGGGATTTCATTCCAACGACGCCAGGGCAGTTGTTGCGGAGAGTGGTTATGAAATCTTGCCGTCTGCGTACAGCGTTGATTTGGGAACCGTATGTAAACCCGCCAACAAAGTTTTGATTAACGCCGCCATTTGGTATATATATCTACAACAGGAATTTGTATATAGAGGTGATGGTGGTGATGTGGAATTTAGCGGCAAAACAAAAAGGTTCGGCTTCGATTTTTCGGGTAGGTATCAGCCAATTAAATCCTTATATTTTGATGTAGATGTGAATTATGCACATGGCCGTGCTATTGACAATCCTAAAGGACAAAATTATATTCCTTTGGCACCGATATGGACAAGCACCGGCGGTATCACCTATACTAACAGTAACGGGTTAAACGGTAGCTTACGCTACAGGTATATTGGAGACAGGCCGGCCAATGAAGATTATAGTTTAGTGGCAACAGGCTATTTCATAACCGATGCGGTGCTTAATTACACAAAACCTACCTACGAAATTGGTTTAGTCATGAATAATGTTTTAAATACCAAATGGAAGGAGACACAATTCGATACTGTAACGCGATTAAAAGGAGAAGCAGCACCTGTTGATGAAATTTGTTTTACACCGGGAACAAGGTTCGCTGCAAAGTTGAGCTTTTCTGTTTTTTTTAAATAAATAAACAATATTTCTAAACCGGCTTTTCATTTTCATGAGATCTTCTCAATGACGAAGATGCATACGATATTATTTGAATCTTGTTTTTAAAAGAACCATATTCGCTGAAGAGTTTAAAGTGCCGGATCAGACGTTCTATACCGTTTTCTTAACCAACACACTCACCAAATTAAGCAATGCATTTTTACTGAAGATAAGAGACAGGAAGCGTGCGACCTTTTGTCCGGTACCTGGAAGAGATGTCAAAAAATAATTATCGCGATAGTTTTGCTTTCAATCAGAATCCTTCGGCCTCTAAAGCACCAATTGTTGCTCCAGAATTGCTTGCGAAGCGGGAAGGTAGGAAAATGAAATATTTTCATTCTTTGTTGCCGGAAATGAAACCACCAGTCGGGATCAAATGAAATTGTTGTTTGCTATGGTTAAGAAATCTACTCCCAACCACTGGCAAGCACATCTGCAATATGCATGGTTTTTAATGGCAGATTTTTTTTGTTAATATATCCATCAAGATGCATGAGGCAACTGAGATCCGTGGAAATAATATATTCGGCACCGGTATCTAAAGCATGACGTACTTTTTGATCGGCCATTGCGATAGATATTGCTTCAAACTTAACGGCAAAAGAACCCCCAAATCCGCAACAGGTTTCAGTTTCAATCATTTCCGTGAGTTCAAGCCCCTTCACTTTTTCAAGCAATTTTCTTGGGCCTGTTTTTATTTTACACTCCCTCAATGCCGCACAGCTATCATGATAGGTCGCTTTGGCATGTAACTCGGCACCGTAATTTTCAATCTTTAATACCTCTGTAAGAAACTCGGTAAATTCAAAAATTCTTGCAGAAAGATTTTTCACATAATTGTGCTGTGATGAATTTTCAAAAAGTCCCGTATAGTAATTTCTTACGAACCCCACACATGAAGCAGACGGGGCAACGATATAATCCGTACCCTCAAAATCTTTTATAAATTTAGCTGCTACTTCTTTTGCATCATCCCAAAAACCTGCATTAAAAGCTGGTTGTCCGCAACAGGTTTGATTGGTATTATACTCAACATCACAGCAGGCCTTCTCCAATACTTTCACCATGTTAAAAGCAGTTTGCGGATACAACTGGTCAACAAAACAGGGAATAAATATCTGAACTCTCATTTTTAAAATTCTTCTTTACCGGTAACCAAAGAGATTGAAAAATATTTTTACACATCAGGGAACTTTAATTCCAAGCATATGAAACCCTTTATATTGATTGCCGGAGCGCCATCATCTTCAAGGCAGATACAGCGGCTTCTTCGCCCTTGTTACCATGAGCACCACCTGTGCGTTCATCTGCCTGTTGCTGGTCATCCACGGTGAGCACACCAAAAATGGTTGGAACCGGCAATATCAAATTGAGTTGTAAAACTCCATCGGTAACCGCTTTGCATACATAATCAAAATGGGGCGTATCGCCTCGCATTACACAACCCAATGCAATAAATGCCTGGGGCTTTTCAAATTTGTTTTGGTACCGGTCCCAAAAGTTTTTTATCGCAAAAGGAATTTCAAATGCACCGGGTACACTGACTATTTTATAGTTGTTCATCCCGAAGTGTTGAAGCTTTTTAACACAACCATCAAGCAGCTTGTTAACTATTTCCGCATTCCATTCTGTATTTACAATAACAATACAGGCATCCTTTGAAAGAATGCCCGGATTGAAATTAAATAGATTTTCGCTTACTGCAGCCATGGGATTGAGGATACATATCTATTCTGAAAAATCACCAAACGTCGCAAGATACTTGTCAACATCTGCCGCTTTTTCAGAAAGGGGATAGTCATCTTTTATTTTTTTAAACAGCTCAACAGCTTCCTTTTTATTACCGGTTGATTGTGCAAAAAGTGCAGCCCTGAAAAGAAATTCTGATGATGTATAGTCATCCTTATCATTTACTTTAGCCGCCTTTTTATAATAATCAAGCGCCTGTTCATTTTTATTTAGTTCAGCACTTGCATCTCCCATCATTCCATAAGCACGGCTTTCTATTTGCGTAGCGCCACCTGCATCAAATTCTTTAAGAAATTTTATTGCTTTATCGTATTGATGTAGATGCAGGTAGCAGGCTCCTGCGTAATATTCGCAGAGGTTAGCCGCTGCCGAGCCACTATATTTGTTGATAATTCTTAATGCACCATCATTTCTCCCGTCCCCGTTAAGACATTTGGCAGCCAGCATTATTTTTGTTGAGTCAGAAGGAGCATTACTAAAATCCGTAAAATATTTTTGCGTCACATACACTGCATCATCTGCTTTTTCCTCTTTTGGAACTTTTACCATGTATTTGTAAACAAGCCAGCCAGCCAGTACGACGATAATAGCAGAACCTATATAGATTATTGGCCTGCCATAATTTAACCAAAACCCCCGAGCTCTCTGAATTGCATCTACTTCTTTATGTTGTACCGGTTTCACAGCCATTTTTTTATTTTAGTTTTATTTATTTTATTGTTAGTAATATCAAATTTTAATTCAACATCGATTTTTTTAATCCATAATAAAAGGATAGTCCGCTTCCGCATACACATCTTTGTACATTTCATCATCATCCGGGAAAGGGCTTTCATCCGCAAACTTTACGGCTTCTTCCACTTCGGCTTTTACCCTGTCATTGATCGACTCAATTTCCTCATCACTTACGCCAAATTCAGTTTTTAATTTGGTTAAACTGGTTTCCACGGGATCCTGCGACTTATATTCTTCCATTTCTTCCTTAGTACGATACTTTGCCGGATCGCTCATGCTGTGGCCTTTATAACGATATGTTTTTACTTCTAATAAAGTAGGACCTCCACCATCTCTCGCTCTTTTTACCGCTCTTTCAACCGCTTCATGAACGGTTTCAGGATTCATGCCATCCACACGATCGCCCGGCATATCATATGCATCAGCCAGTTTATAGATGTCGAGAACATTGGAGGTGCGTGAAACAGATGTTCCCATCGCATAATTATTATTTTCGCAAATGAAAACCACCGGAAGCTTCCACAACATAGCCATGTTAAATGTTTCATGCAGCATACCCTGCCTTGCAGCGCCATCGCCAAAAAAACACAATACTGTATTCTTTGTTCCCCTGTATTTTTCTGCAAATGCCAGTCCTGCCCCGGTCCCTATCTGCGCACCCACGATACCATGCCCTCCAAAAAATCTTTCTTTCACGCCAAACATATGCATGCTGCCACCTTTTCCTTTACTGCAGCCGGTAGCTTTTGCATACAATTCAGCCATACATGATTTCGCTGAGACGCCTTTTGCTATTGCAAGGGCGTGGTCGCGATACGCTGTAATAAAAATATCTTCCGGAATAGTGGCGGTCATACAGCCGGCAGCGATTGCTTCCTGGCCGATATATAAATGACAAAAACCACGAATCTTTTGCATTCCATACATCTGACCTGCTTTTTCTTCAAATTTGCGAAGCAAAAGCATCAGTTCGTACCAATACAAATAAGTTTCCTTTGAAAACTTTGTAGCCAAGTTTATAATTTTTAGGTCGCAAAGATAGGGTAAAATGAAAAATAAAACTGATGTGTTTATGCTTCCAAAAAACAGGAAGCAAAAACACCGCAACAAGGTTACATTCGGGGTTTATTTTTTTAAAAAAATGCCGGCACATGCCGGCATTTTGTATTAACTAAAAAAGTATATTTCATTTATTTTGTGCCACCTGCTCCTCGCCAATTATTTTATTTAACACTTTCACTGTTTCATCAATATAGATATCGTCACCGATGCGTTTTAAAAATTGTTTATTTTTCTCTAACTTATCTTTATCATTCACGAGCGACAGGGAATCAGTTGCAATATTTGTTACAGAAAGATCGACAGAAAGTTTTGTGAAGGCATCCAGTTTTTTCGAGATGGCTTTTATCTGCTCTGATCTTTCCCGGTATTGTTGAATGTTAAGCGGCGCTTCCTGGTCACTATATTTATCAAGCAGGTTTACATCTTCTCTTATTCCCTTGAAAGTGGCGCTTTGGCTAAGGTCTTTATTAACGTTACTTATAACGGAATTAAAACTGTATCCGGGATTCCACGTTGTATAACTGGCCTTAGGTATTTCATCCCAGGTCAAAGCATCCGGATTATCTTTTTCCCGGAACTTTACATTTTCCAGCCTGTCAGGAATAATTATGTCAGGCACTACCCCACGCAATTGCGTGGCGCCACCATTAATACGATAAAATTTTCTGAAGGTGAGCTTTACATCTCCAAGTCCTTCGGATGGTTTATTAAAGAGTACATTTTCTGCCTGTGGGTCCAGCGATACACTTCGCTGAACGGTTCCTTTACCATAGGTGGATGTGCTGCCTATAATAATACCGCGGTGATAATCCTGAATAGCTGCGGCAAAAATTTCTGATGCCGAAGCGCTCATTTCATCCACCATTACAGCAAGTGGACCCGTATATAAAACATCTTTGTCCCTGTCGCTTAAGATATTTGCTTTTTCATCACGTCCTTTCACCTGGCAAATGGGACCATCCTTAATAAATAATCCTGCCATATCCACTACATCATTTAATGATCCGCCGCCATTACCGCGCAGGTCAATAACAATAGCATCTACTTTGGCGGATTTTAATTTTACAACTTCCTTGGCAACATCTGTTGCAGATCTCCGGGCAGAGGGATCTTCAAAATCAGCATAAAATTCCGGTAAATAAATATAACCGATTTTATGTGCGCCATCATTTACTATTGCGCTTTTTGCAAAAGTATCATCCAGGGAAATCTTATCCCGTATAATGGGAACAACCTTAGTGCTTCCATCAGCTTTTTTAAGTGTCAACCTCACTTCAGATCCCTTTTGTTCTCCCCGGATAAGTTTCACTGCATCCGTAACTGCATAGCCTGTCACATCCACAGGAACACTCGCGCCCTGGGCCACTTTTATTATTTCATCTTCCGGCTGAATATCGCCGGATTTCCACGCCGGACCGCCGGTAATGAGACTGGAAATTTTTATTTTACCATCGTCTTCTTTCAATTGAGCACCGATGCCAAAAAACGTTCCACTGAGCAATTCATCAAAGCTCCTTTTATCAACAGGGGCAAAATAAGTAGTGTGTGGATCCATGCTGCTGGTAATCGAATTCACAAAATCGCTGAACATGTCATCGGATGTATTGTGATTTTTCAACGTAAGAAAATAACGGTCCATTTGACGCCCAACTATTTCCCGTGCCTCACGCTCCAGGGTTGAATCAGCTTTGTATACCGAATCTTTAATGCCTTTTTGCTTTTCCCTGTCATCCTGTAAATCAACATAGCGACCCAGAACAAGGTATTTCAGCCGCTTTCTTCCATAATCATATCTTTCGGTTTCTGATTTGGGATAATTTCTTTTGTCGCCATCAAGCTGCAGGCTTTCATCTTTTGAAAAATCAAAAGGCTTACTAAGTATTTCTTTATAAAAAGTGGAAACATCATTCAGGCGAGTGAGATAAGTTTTGCTTATGGTATAAAAAGATTCGAGGGGAGCACCATGAATTTCGTCATCTATCTTGTTTTCATATTTTTTGAAATCATCTATATCTTTCAGGTAAAAAATATATTTGTCAGGATCAAGTTCATCTTCATATTTGCCAAGAACTTCCTTTGAAAACGCATCGTCAATTTTTTTAGGACTGTAATGCCCCTGCTCTAAAACGATGCCCACATTACGAAGGATTTTTTCATTTTTCGTTTTAGGGTTGTCACTCTGCTTGTCTCCCCGTCCCATTACACCATAGGTTACAAACAAGCCGCCACAGATAAGTACCAGAAGTACGGGTAAAAATTTTTTGCTCATAATAAAATTCATTATAGGATTCATACGTAAAAATAACTGAAAATAGATTTCACGATTAAAATTAGCATGTTTAATTAACAAAGGTTTTGTATAATATATGGACGGTTAAATTTAATAAATATTGCGTGGCGCTCAATAATTTATCTCCGGAATAAAAAAAAATCCTGTATCGCTACAGGAATTTTTACAGGGTGGATGAGGGGGCTCGAACCCCCGACCCTCAGAATCACAATCTGATGCTCTAACCAACTGAGCTACAACCACCATGTAAGCGAGCAAAAATAAATAAAAATTTATTCTTATAACAAAACCATTTTAAGTATTGCATTCGGAATTGTTGCCGGTTCATCAATTCAGATAATTTCAACTAATTATACAATAAAAAAAATGTATGGCCCGGGGCCGGCTATCCATTAATCCAAAACATGTACATACAATCGGAATCAGGCAAAATAGAAAACTGACCAAATAAAATATTTGCGGCATATGGATATAATTGCCATTCGGAGATGAAAAATGATCTTTGGTCGCCATAATCAACCCAATGTAAAATGTTGCGGGAATTTTTTTTTGAAGTCCTGCTAATGAAAGAGTTATTGCTCATCTACCACTCATATAGATTTTAAAAAATTATTTCAAATTTCTCCTGAAATTTGCTCCTGTTTTTATTTCAAAAATAAAAGTGCCCCAAACAAACTTTAAAACTAAACATCTGTTAATAAATCTTATGATGAAAAATATTTACTTAGCCTTTATTTTTTTATGTATTCATACCACCCTTTTTGCGCAATACCCCGGTGGCGGGAGCCGGGGCACACAAAGTATGAATGTTGGACATTTCTACGGAAAAGTAGTAGATGAGACTTCCGGCAAACCAATTGAAGCCGCTTCGATTCAGCTTCTACAAAATAAGATGGATACGGCAACAAAAAAGCGCAGGGATGTCGTTGTTGCGGTTTTGCTCACTGATAAAAAAGGCGATTTCAGTATCGACAAACTTCCGGTAATAAGTGTCTACCAGCTTGTAATTACGGCCATAGGATTCAAAACGTATAATGAAAAAGCAGCCTTTAACCTTAAGATGAATGGGAGCGACATGAGCCAGATGCTTAACGCCGTTGATAAAGACCTTGGTAATATAAAAATGGAGCGCAATGCTGAACAACTCCAGGCAGTTGTAATTGCTGCGAATAAAAGCCTGATGCAGATGAACATTGACAGGAAAGTTTTTAATGTAGACAAGAGTTTAACCAGCGTGGGCGGCACGGCCGTAGATGTAATGAAAAATGTTCCTTCTGTAAATGTAGATATTGATGGAAATGTAACACTTCGTAATGTAACACCACAAATATTTATAGATGGCAGACCCACTACCTTAACGCTGGACCAAATACCGGCAGATGAAATTGAAAGCGTCGAAATCATAACAAATCCTTCCGCGAAATTTGATGCTTCCGGGGGAGGCTCAGGAATTCTGAATATTGTTCTTAAGAAAAACAGGAAGCCGGGTTATAACGGAAATTTAAGAGCCAATGTTGACTCACGCCTGCGTTATGGAATAGGCGCTGACATCAATGTTAAACAAGGTAAAATAAATTTCTTTGCTAACACAATGTATAATCAAAGAAAAACGATAAGCACACAGTCCACGCAACGAAACGACTATGTGGACAGTATTTCAGCCTTTCTTTCCCAAAGTGATAAACCAACTAATTTGGGGCATTTCGCATTTGCACGGGCAGGCTTTGATTATTTTCCGGATAACAGGAATACGTTTACGCTTGCGGGCGTTATTGTCGGGGGACGCTTTGGCAGCATGGACCAGCTTAATATAAACCGTGACAGCAATTATGTTTCCTTAAGTTCCCGGGAAAAAGGTATTACCAACTCCAACAGCAATTTTTCATTTGATAATTATGGAACCACGCTGAGTTACAAACATAACTTTGCAAAGCCTAATAAGAATATTACGGCAGATGCTAATTATAATTATAGCAAGAACTCAAATAGCAGTATATTTTCTACCCAATATTTTAACCTTGACAATACGCCTAAAACGCCCCTTTATCAGCAAAAGATTATGGGGGGCGGCACAACAAAATACTTTACCGGCCAGGTAGATTATACCGATCCTTTAACGGCTAATATAAAACTTGAAGCAGGTCTGCGGGCAGCAGTAAGAAATTATAACAGCTTCAATGAAAATTATTTTTATAATGCAGCATTGTCCAAATATCAATCTATTCCGGGCGTTGATAGTAAGTATGATTTCCAGGACCAGGTATATGCGGCATATACTACCTTTTCCCAAAAAATAAAAAACTTTACGTACCAGTTAGGGGGAAGAATTGAAAGCTCGCTGTACACAGGGAAGCTGGTAGATTCCAATCAAACATTTAAAAATTCTTATCCATTGAGTTTCTTCCCTAGTGTATTTTTAACGCAAAAAATTAATGACAAGCAGGACCTCCAACTGAATTATTCCAGGAAGATAAACCGGCCCAACTTTTTCCAGCTGATCCCCTATTATAATTATACTGATTCACTTAATATTAGTCGAGGTAACCCCGGCCTGAAGCCCGAATTCACCAGTTTATTTGAATTTAACTATGACATAAATTTTCAGAAAGGAAATAACCTTATTGCTACTATTTATTACAGGCAAACCGACGACCTGATTACCCAATATCAATACAGAACCGTAAATCCAAACCCCGCAAAAGCTGATTCAATATTTATCACATCTTTTGCCAATGCCAACAGCTCCAGTGCTTATGGATTAGAAGTAACCACCGTAAATAATATTACAAGTTGGTGGTCCCTTACTGCGAATGTAAATGTCTATAATTCAAAACTCAACGGGAGCAATCTCCAAAAAAATCTTAATAACCAGCAGGTAAGCTGGTTTGGTAAACTAAACAACACGTTTAAATTACCTAAAAATTATTCCATACAATTTACCGGTGATTATACCAGTAAAACAATTTTACCTCCGGACCGTAACGGCGGAGGCGGAGGTCGTTTTTTTGGTGGTGGAAATTTGTCCCTCGCCAACGGGTATACAGAACCTGTATACGGATTTGATATCGCCTTTAAAAAAGATTTCCTTAAAGATAAAACTGCGTCCCTGTCTGTAAGCATGAATGATATATTCAGAACCAGGCTCTACCGGGTGCATTCACAGTCGGATATTTCACCTACTGTATACTCGACACAGGTTAATGAACGCAGACGAGATCCTCAAATGGTACGGGTTAATTTTAGCTACCGGTTTGGTAAAGTAGATGTCTCTTTATTTAAGCGTAAAAACCTTAAAGCAGAACAGGAAGGCGTACAAAACGGAATGCAGGGTGTGGGGCAATAAATGCCCGGGGTTGACGAAATGTATGGTATCCCGGTATTCCCTGGTAATAATTCTATTTAAATTATCTCAAAAGCCCCTATTACAAGGGGGCTCTGCTTTTTTGTTCAACAGATGGCATATTAATTGTTTAGTTTACTTAAACACCTAACCATGAAAAAATTTTTTAATCTAAAGACGACTTTTATATTACTCTCCGTGATGCTGTTGAGTCTTGTTGAACCATTTGTTTTTGCACAGGATAGTTCAGGATCTTCCAGTTCACGATCTACCACAACAACAGTCGAAAATACCACTACAATTCAACCGTGGATGTGGGTGGTAGGCGGGGCAGTTCTTTTAATTATAATTATAGCCCTTGTAAGAGGTGGCGGGTCCGGTGGCCGCTCCCACACAGATAAAGTCACTTATACTAAAACAACCAGCGAAGATAATGCCTGATTGATCTTTCCAAATGGTTTTCTCACTAAAAAAAGACTGATAAATCTCAGTCTTTTTTTTGCATAAAACGGTCAATTGATATTTGAGTTGCCGTGGAAACCCCGGGGGTTTAAACTGTTGGACAAAAGAAGCGAGTAAATGGTAATGCAGAATCTTCGGGGTTTACTTTATCCTATTGATATTTTCTACCACCACCACCATGACCTCCGTTCAAGGTTACAATATCGCGATCCTTTCACTAAAGTTATTAAACCCTGTATCTTCCGGTAATTCAATTTTAATCAGGCCTAAAACAACATCAAAAAAAACAAAAAAAATTCACGCTATCTTTGCGCACTTTCAGAAAAAAAAATTGCTGAAAGACTTTATCTTTTCATTGCAACCAGGAACTAAAATATTATATTAATATGGCATTACGTGCAGGAATTGTGGGGTTACCCAATGTAGGAAAATCAACTTTATTTAATGCAGTAAGTAACAGTGCCAAGGCACAGGCGAGCAATTACCGTTTCTGCACAATTGAACCTAATATAGGGTTGGTAAATGTTCCCGATGAACGGCTGAAAAAATTAGCGGAACTCGTAAAGCCGGATAGAATTGTTCCTACCCAAATAGAAATTGTGGACATTGCCGGGCTCGTAAAAGGCGCCAGTAAGGGCGAAGGATTGGGAAATAAATTTCTTGCCAATATACGGGAAGTAGATGCGATCATTCATGTAGTACGCTGTTTTGAAGATGACAATATACTGAGAGATGAAGGCCCCATTAATCCTATCAGCGATAAAGAAATTATTGAAACGGAATTGCAGTTAAAAGACCTGGACAGTGTAGAGAGAAAATTATCGCGCACTGAAAAAATGCTGAAGACCGGCGATATAAAAATAAAACAGGAATATGAAGTGCTGGTAAAATGCAAGGCACACCTGGACCAGGGAAAAAATATTATTTCGCTTGATTTATCTAAAGACGAAAAAGCAGCCATTGCTGATAATTTTTTATTAACGGAAAAACCCGTACTGTTTGTTGCCAATGTAGATGAAGCGTCTATGCATACGGGTAATGCTTATTCTGATAAACTGGTAGCCGCTGCCAAAGCCGAAAATGCCCAGGTAATTATTATGACGAATGCAATTGAAGCGCAGATTGCAGAGTTTGAAAATCCTGAAGACAAACAAATGTTTATGGAGGAATATAAAATGGAAGAACCTGCCTTGGACCGGTTGATCCATTCAGCATATAAACTCCTGAACCTGACCACTTATTTTACTGCAGGCGTACAGGAAGTAAGGGCCTGGACCATTCATTATGGCTGGAAAGCACCGCAGGCCGCCGCAGTCATTCATACCGATTTTGAAAAAGGATTTATTAAAGCAGAAGTAATTTCCTATACTGACTTTATCCACTATGGATCAGAAGCAGCCGCCCGCGAAAGTGGCAGATTAAGAATTGAAGGAAAAGAATATATTGTCCAGGATGGCGACGTAATGCATTTCAGGTTTAACGTATAAAATTTCGCTGATGCTCCCTGTCTTTTTAGCGGGATGCTAATCTTCCTTATTTTCCTCGAACTTTTTGGTAGGAATAATAAATAAAGGTATTGTGCTTCGATGCAACACTTTTTCGGCTACGCTTCCCATCAATATCTTATCCAAACCATGGCGGCTATGCGTTCCCATCACTATTATATCCACATCCATTTCCCTGGCTGTGTCTAAGATCGCATCGCCGAAATCACCATCTTTGACAATAGTTTCAATACTATCATCACCCAAATGTTCTTTTGATGTATCGAGGTAATTTTGCGCGGCTTTACTTAATGCTTCAAAATTATCCGGTTGTATTAAATCAAAATTATTGAAACTATCAAATCCCATTATGGGCGAATAGTTAAGTGACGAATAATAAGCAACATCAGAAACTACGTGCAATAAAATTACTTTGGCATCCAATGCTTTCGCCAATGCATAACCGGTTTCCGCAATTTTCTGTGCGGGGGGGGCGTAATCCAGTGCAATTAATACTTTTTTCATTGTATGTTTTATTATTTTTTTGATAGCTATAAAGAGGCAGATATCTATGTTACCGCCTCAAATCAATCCTTCTTATTTCAATAATGCTTTGGCTCTTTCAAATACATTTTCTACAGAAAATCCATATTCCTTCATTACCACGTCTCCCGGCGCTGATTCTCCAAATTTTGTGATGCCAATTACATCTCCTTCATCCGTTGCATATTTGCCCCACCCTAACGGCGATCCGGCTTCCACGGCTAAACGCTTACGAATATTTTTCGGAAAGACTTGTTGCTTATATTCTTCACTTTGTTTATCAAACAATTCCCAACTTGGAAAACTTACCACGCGTGAACGAATAGATTCTTCTTTTAATTTTTCCTGTGTGGCTATTAACAATTGTACCTCGCTCCCACTCCCCATTAAAATAAGTTGTGGTTCGCCCTCGCAATCAGACAATACATAAGCGCCCTTTTCAAGCTCCGCTGCGTGGGTATAAGTAGCCTGGTCAATTACCGGCAGTTCCTGTCGGGTAAGTATTATGGCAACGGGTCCGCCGGAATGTTCCAGGGCCACCCGCCATGCCTGCACCGTTTCATTGGCATCAGCAGGGCGAATTACTGTTACATCGGGAACAGATCGTAAACCAATCAATTGCTCTACCGGCTGGTGCGTGGTTCCGTCTTCTCCCAGGCCAATACTATCATGGGTATATACAACTATAGTACGAATTTTCATGATTGCTGCCAGGCGAATCGGTGGGCGCATATAATCTGAAAAAATAAGAAAGGTAGCACCATAAGGAATGATGCCTTTGGTAAGGGCCATCCCATTTAAAACGGATCCCATAGCATGTTCGCGGATACCAAAATGGAAATTCCTTCCACTGTGATTTTCATTGGTGAACGATTGAAAATCATTCAAAATAGTATCCGTAGATGGCGACAAATCTGCAGAGCCACCGATCAGCAAGGGTATTTTCGCAGCAATAGCATTCAGCATCTTTCCGGATGCTTTTCTTGTAGCGATTCCCCTGGCATCCGGTTTAAAAACCGGTAAATTATCTTTCCATCCTTCGGGAAGTTGTCCACTTTTGAATAACTCGTACTCTGCCGCTTCTGCGGGATATTTTTCCTGGTAATTTTTATACAGATCGTTCCACTCATCTTCTTTTTTTGCACCTGTTTTGCCCTTTTCACGGTAGTAATTCAATACATCGTCCGCCACTACAAAACTTTTATCGGGATCGAATCCAAAATTCTCTTTTACCAGCCTTACTTCATCCTTTCCTAATGGCGAACCGTGGGCGGCGGCGGTATCTACTTTGTTGGGACTGCCAAAACCAATATGCGTCCGCACTTTAATTAACGAAGGCCTCCCGGTTTCTTTTTGTGCATTTTCTATGGCAGCAGTAATCGACTCAATATCGTTGCCGTCTGTTACTGATTGCACATGCCATCCATAACCCTGGAAACGCTCCGTTACGTCTTCGTTAAAAGTAAGCGAGGTATCCCCTTCGATAGTAATCTGGTTGTCATCATATAAATATATAAGATGTCCCAATTTCAAGTGACCGGCCAGTGAAGCCGCTTCAGAAGCGACGCCTTCCATAATATCGCCATCGCTGCAGATAGTATAAATAGAATAATCGAATAATTTAAATCCCGGTTTGTTATATCGTGCAGCGAGGTATTGCTGACCAATCCCCATGCCTACCCCGTTGGCAAACCCCTGTCCCAGCGGGCCGGTGGTTACTTCAATGCCGTCTAATAAACCATATTCAGGATGCCCGGCGGTTTTACTGTGCAATTGCCGGAAACTTTTTATATCATCCATGCTGATATCATAGCCGGTTAAAAACAAATAACTGTATTGTAACATACAGGCGTGGCCGCACGATAATATAAACCGGTCGCGGTTAGGCCATGCAGGATCCTGTGGATTGTAATTCATAATTTTCGACCAGAGTACGTGGCCTATCGGTGCAAGTCCCATCGGAGTACCCGGATGGCCTGAGTTGGCTTTTTGCACTGCATCTGCTGATAACACGCGAACTGTATTAATTCCTGACTGTTCTATTGATTCCATTTCTATATTGATTTTGATGTAATTTTTAAGAATCAAAGGGTATGCCGTATAAAGCATATCGTTTTATCTATTTAAATAAATGTAAAAGTAATTTTTTTAAATGTTAGATAATTGTCGCTATTTAATTTTTTTAACATCGGGGTGGGGTTAATCCTTTCGCCACATACCGTCAAAACTCCGTCTATGCAAATATATTTTTTGAGATGGGTTAAAAAATATAACATTATCTAAAAAACTTTTTTTACCTATATGCTGAAAATTCAGGATAGTCCAAAAACCTTTAAAACCTATATCCTAAAAATTGGAAATAGGGAAAAATGCTTTTAAACAGGCATTGTGAAAGTTCAGAATGTATAAAAAACTTTTTAAACAGGCATTATAAAAAGTGGGGATACACGTTTATGCTTC
>JBDTOV010000035.1:0-37542 GCA_039933035.1 Ginsengibacter sp.
GCATCGCTGTTAGGCGGAAAATGATAACGATGATAACCCACACGCTCAGACGCAGTCAGCTCAACATCGACACCATTGTCCAGTTTAACAGAATAAAAACCCGGCTTTACTTTTTCATTATTATGTGAAAATTTTGACCCATAACCGGATGATGGATTTTCTTCCGAACCTTTTGACAGTTTTACAGCGCCGGTATAAGGCATGATCAATACATCACACAAATCACCAATACCGGTGCCGCTCAAATGTGTTTGTGCGAATCCAATAATTAAACTATCTGAATAATGATAGCCGGAACACCAGTCCCAGCCTTTAAAAATATTATCAGGTCCAACTTGCACGGCCCCAAATGGTACGCTGGCACCCACGAATACATGTCCATGCCCTCCGGAACCGATGGTCGGGTCAACATAGGAAGTAAGCTCCGGCGTTTTTTTTGTAACACAAGCTGAAAGAAGCAGGCAGAAAAAAATACAAAAGGTTTTCAACTTTGTAAATAAGGACATGCTTTTAATTGTTATCATGAGGGTATTTTTAATTTGCTTTTATAATTGTCGTTCCTTTCATGGTTCGCGTAAGTCACTTTATATACAGAGCTGCTTTCTTCCTGCAAAATTATTGAGAACTGTTTGTTTTATTGTTATCAGAATCAAACGTAAGGTTATATAATTCTTCATTCTTATCAATGCAGGCCACAGCCTGTATAATGGCTTTTTTATTTTCAATGGTGAAAGGCTGATTGGAAACGTAATTACGCATCCTGCTGCCGAACAAACTAATAGTAAGTTTTTGATCACCTTTTACGAGCATAAAATCCCATGATTCATTTTCGGGCACCGTAGTTAATGCACCATTACCCCCTGAAAAAGCTTCCACATTTGTAAGAGCAGTATGACCCTGGCCTTCAATAATTATAGGATGAACATCTTTAACGGTATTTCCGGTGTTGGCTATTATTGACCCCTGCGCTATCTGCCAGTTACGGTTCTTCGTGTTGGCGCCTTTTTTATATAAACCAACCGTTACACAATCAAAATTAAAATTGGTTAGCTGGCCATAGGTTTCGTCACCCAGTAAAATACCACCATAACTTCCGAAAGTAAAAATATCCATTATCTGTGCATTATCAGTATGGTTAATAGTATAAGCAAACGTTTTCTTTGCAATTACTGCATCAACTACACTTTTACTAAAGCCGCCACGAATAAAGCGTTCGACAGATGGATTAATATGGCAATGTAAAATTCTTGGAATATCGTAGCAATAGTCAATGCGGATAAACTGGCCGCTTAAAGGATAACCATAACAATGTTCAAAGGTCATTAACTCGCACGGAAGTTTACGTGAAGTATTAAAATCCATTGCAAGATATTCACCATAAAAAGTCAGGCAGGAAAGATATACACCTTGCGTCATACTGGTTGGAGAAGCTTGTATGGTTGCGGGATATGGAATAATGGAATCGGGATTGTTCATTGTTTGTTCCGGATACCAAAATTGTATGCCTTTAATTTGTGTGCTTGATTCAACCGTAATAAAAGGATGTTGTTTATCGGTTATTTCAAACACGCTGCCAACTGGTTGTTTTTTTGTTGGACTTACCGTGCCTCTTGGCGTTGGCCCATTTACGCCAATCAATGAAACATTTCTTTTTAAAATAATACCACCATCAATATGATATGGTTCACCGGTTGGTTCAACAAATAAAGCGGCGCCTGTTTTGGAAGCCCAGTCAATTGCTTTTTGCAGGTTGGCTTTGTTAACTGCTGCACTATTTTGCGGCAGCACTCCAAATTTTCGTATGCCGGGTATGTCCTGTGCATAAATATGGATAACCAAAAGCAACAATAACGATAGTAATAAAGGAATCTTTTTCATCCGGATGTTTTAGAGATAAAGAAATTTATCAAAAAGTCTTTTCAACGCTTGAATGTTTTTTGTTGCGAACATCAAATGCGTTCCCCTTGTAAGGTCATTTGCTGAAGAGTAAACGGTTCCTGTTTCACCGGGTGGCACTTCAAAATGATGCGCATCATCAGATCGTTTTCCATTAATATACATCGTTATTACATTGGCATCAGTGATAGTTGTTGATGTTTGATGCAGGCCAGGTACATTTGCTGCGAACGCCAGTTCGTCTAAGAACTTACGCTACCCTTGAAATAATAATTAAATTTATTTCAATTCTCTTTAAACGCGGAAGGCGTTACCCCAAATTTTGATTTAAAAACTGTTGAAAAATATGCCGCTGAAGAAAAACCCGATTTGAAAGCAATTTCTGAAATGCTAAGATTTTCATGTTGCATATAATATTTCGCTTTTTGCAGCCGCGTACTTACAATGTAGTCATTAACATTACAATTGAGTACAGCTTTTACTTTCCTGTAAAGTTGTATTCTTGAAATCCCCATTTCATTACAGATATCCATTACCCCAAAATTTTCATTGCTGATATTATTTTCAACTATTGCCGTGAACTCAATTATAAATTTCCGATCTGTCTTTTTAGATATATTTAATTTCTCTTCCGAAAAAATTTCCCCGGAATAGTGGTGCTTTATCTTTTCACGGTTTTGCAGAAGGCTCTTAATCGTTTTTTGTAGAAACAATAAATTAAACGGCTTGGTTATATATACATCCGCCTGGGTTTCCATTCCTTCAATTTTTTGATTTTCCTGGTCTTTAGCGGTTAACAGAACCACTGGTATATGGGACGTGCGGATATCGCTTTTAAAAATTTGCGTTAGTTCAAGACCGTTTTTTCCAGGAATGACTATATCGCAAAGTATCAGGTCCGGAACTGAATCGAAAGCCAGTTGCAATGCTTTATTGCCATCTTCTGCCTCTATTATAGTATAGTCTGTACTTAACCTGGAACGAAGATATTCGCGCATTTCATTATTGTCTTCAACTACCAGGACGGTGAGATATTTAGGAGCGACTTGGTTATGGTAAGTTTCCTCAATAATATTGCTATTATACAGATCAGTGGTATAGATTTGTACATCTTCGTTGGTAACAATTTCCTTATCGACGTCTGATTGAAATTCACTTTTCTCAAAATGAGAACTTCCTAACGGTAAAGTAATTTCAAATGCAGCTCCTTTTCTTGGTTCACTCTTTACTAATATAGAACCATTATGTAATTCCATTAGTTCTTTTGATAGCGCGAGGCCCAGGCCTGTTCCCTTGTAATTTTCATACTCACCCTGGAAGAAAGGTTCAAATGCATGATCAATTACCTCTTTGCTCATCCCAATGCCATCATCTTCTATTTTAATAATTGCGTTTTTGTCATTCTTTGAAATGCTTACACTTATATTACCATGCTCTTTGGTGAATTTAAAAGCATTGGACAATACGTTGAAAATAACTTTATCAATCATAGTGGAATCAAACCAAACCTGCAGGCTTCTTTCGCTGGTTAAAAATTCAAGGTCAATACTTTTATTTTTTGCCAATACACGAAATGAATTCACTATTTCATGAGTAAAACTTACCAGGTCATTTTCCGACACCTTCAGTTTCATCTTCTTAAATTCTATTTTTCTGAAATCCATTAATTGATTAACGAGCCTGTATAAACGTGTTACATTTCTTTGGATTAGTTGCAAAGCCTGTTTAGTTTCCAGTTGTAATCTTGAGTTGGAAATTAATTCTCCCAATGGCGCAAAAATGAGTGTTAGTGGTGTTCTGAATTCATGAGAGATGTTGGTGAAAAAATTAAGTTTGGCCAGGTGCGCCTGTTCAGCTTTGGCAGATACTTCTGCCAGCTGTGAGCTTTGCCTCGAAATTTCCTCATTTTGGAACCTGAGTTTTTGGGTGATCTTTTTATTTTTTCGCCATGAAAAAAATACAGTGGCTCCAAGTATAAAAACCAGGCACAGCGCGGTAGTAAGGATGTTATTAAAGGTTCTTTGATTGTTATATACCCTCATTTGTTCTCCCAGCATATATTGCTGCCGTTCGATGTCAGTTTGTTGCGATAATATTTTTTGGCTCTGGAGGTTCATCATCCCTACATTGGAAGAATCAATGACACTCGAATACAATTGAGTTTCTTTTTTAAAGGGTTTATTTTCAAGAATATTAACGGCAGTTTGTATGGCTTCTTTTCCTCCTGTAGGATACAATATAGTTGCCTTAAGCATTCCCTTGTTTACCAAATCAATACCTCCGTTGGGGCCTGGTAAGCCATCTACACCAATAATAAATATTTTACCGGAAAGGCCAAGATTTTTACATACTTTATAACATCCGAGGCCAATCCGGTCATTTTGAGCAAATATAAGTTGCACATCAGTTTTCAATAATATATTCGTCAATTCCTTTGCTGCTTCTAAAGGCTCGCTATCCCAATTTTGAGAAAGCCTTTCAAGATATTGGATGTTCTTTTGTTGCCTTACTGCATCTTTAAATCCGTTATGGCGTCCTATATCTGCTGACGATCCCACATCGAATCCTCCAATTTCCAAAACATTGCCACCGTTTTTTAGAAGTGAAACTGCATAAGCACCTGCATCCTGCCCCACTTTATAATTGCTTGCTCCTATAAAAGCAGAATAATTATCAGATAATATATTTCTATCAACAAGAATTACAGGAATATGCTTCGCATAAGCTTGCTCTATTACCGGAGTTATGGGCTTGGCTTCAGCCGGAGTGGCAATCAGCAAATCAACTTTTTCATCTATCAATTCTTTTATTTGCTGAATTTGCTTTTCAGGATTTAAACCAGCATTTTTTACTATCAACTTTATTTCAGGATGGAAGGCCAATTCCATTTCCATCTCTTTGCCCATATATTGCCTCCATACATCGCCGGTAGTGCACTGTGAAAAGCCAATTACATATTGCTTCTGTTTTTTTTCAATTTTACAGGAAAAAATCAAAAAAATTATAATTATTGATAAAAAGAAAAATTTAATGCATGATATGTATCTCCTGGCAGACATTTTAGGCAATCGAAAAATATTATTTCTATAAGACAACCCATTGTATTAAAACGATGCAATAATAATGAAAATTTATGATACGATTTTGAAAGTAGGGAATTTCGATGCAATTAATTAAATTATAAATAATTATAAACCAATTTGTTGTATCCAAATTAGAAATGTAACATATTTAGAAGAAATTATTCTGATTTCGAATGACAAAAGGCAAGAGCTGAGTTTATTTTAGCTTTTTAAACTTGCTTGATATGAACAGAAAATTGCTTTTATGGAGTATAGTTGTCGCCCTTGGCGGCTTTTTATTTGGCTTTGATACAGCGGTAATTTCCGGCGCAGAGCAAGACATAAAGCGAATTTGGGAACTGGGCGATGTGCTTCATGGAATAGCTATAGGCGTTGCTTTATACGGTACTGTTTTCGGGGCGCTCTTCGGTGGCATACCTGCCACTAAATACGGAAGAAAGAAGACCCTTCTTTGGATAGGCATATTTTATTTAATATCTGCTGTTGGTTCAGCTCTTGCTCCGGGCGTTTATGTTTTCATGGCGTTCAGGATGTTAGGCGGCTTGGCAATTGGAGCATCATCTGTGGTGGCGCCTATGTATATTACAGAGATTGCACCAGCCAAAAATCGCGGTAAATTGGTGGCTACTTTTCAATTCAATATTGTGTTTGGAATTTTATTAGCCTATCTCTCGAACTATCTTTTGCAGGGAGTGGGCGGTAATGATAGCTGGCGCTTAATGTTGGGAATTGTGGCCATTCCTGCTTTAATATACTGTATCCTTGTTTTCTTTGTTCCCGAAAGCCCAAGATGGTTAATGGTACATAGGGGTGATTATGTTACCGCCCGAAAAACTTTGGAAATCAGTGATCCGGAAGGAGTGGATGACGCCATACTGGCTTTACATAAATCCATTGAAGAAGACCATCAAAAGGAAAGCCTTTTTGCTTTTCTATCCAAAAAATTCAGCGTACCTATCTTCCTGGCCTTCTTTATTGCTTTTTTTAACCAAATGTCTGGTATCAATGCAGTGATTTATTTTGCCCCAAGGGTTTTTGAACTTGCCGGCATCGGAAAACAAGCTTCCTTTCTGCAAAGCGCCGGAATAGGCCTGGTTAATTTAGTTTTTACTATGGCGGGTTTATATCTTATTGACAGGATCGGCAGAAAGAAGCTTATGTTAATTGGTTCACTTGGTTATATCATTTCGCTCGCTTCTGTAGCGTATGCATTTTATTCAGGGCATTCCGGAGGTATGGTAGTTCCCTTATTGCTGTTTGTATTTATCGCTTCTCATGCCATAGGCCAGGGGGCTGTTATATGGGTATTTATTTCAGAAATTTTTCCAAACAGTGTAAGAGCTTACGGACAATCGCTTGGCTGCACCACCCATTGGGTTATGGCATCCATTATCACAACTATTTTCCCAATAATGGCCGCGAAGTTCGGCGCTGCACCACTCTTCCTCTTTTTTGCCTGCATGATGGTATTGCAATTATTATGGGTGATTTTTAAAATGCCTGAAACAAAGGGCGTACCTCTTGAAGAGTTGGAAGCTAAACTCATTAAACAAAAACTTCCCTCGCAAGCACAATTTCAAACGTGAATTCATACCAACAACTTTTCAATAAAAGTAAAATGGAAAATGCAGATAATTATAAAGTAGTGTGTTTCGGCGAAGTGCTATGGGACATATTGCCTTCGGGATCGGTGCCTGGCGGCGGCGATGGGGTTATGATGTGCTATAACGGCCACGAATACCTGCATAACGGATATGAGGCAGATGGGGTTGATACCGCGGGCAGTGGCGATGCATTTCCAGCAGGGCTTATCTCTAAATTACCGGATCATGCCTCACTGTCTGATGCCCCGGAATTTGCAAGCGGGCCGGACGCTTTTATCGCAACGCAAAAGGGAGCTTGCCCTGGATACGATGTTGAAAAAATTCAGGACAAGATTAAAGACAGGGTACTTCATTCATAAAAATTGCAAATCAATCTTAAAATAAAAACTTAAAAATTTCCCAAACACTAAAAAGTAATGCATATGAAAAAATTACAGATTTTATTGCCATTGTTATTAATGGTATTATTCAGTTTTGGACAAACCAAAACTATTACCGGGACAGTTACAGGTAAAACGGATAAAATTCCTCTTGCAGGCGTGACGGTTTCTTCAAAAAGCGGATCAGTACAAACTGATGCCGATGGTAATTTTTCTATTATTGCATCTGTAGGAGATGATCTCACCTTTACCTATATAGGCAGGAAACCCACAGTATCAAAAATTACAGGTGACACCCGGAGTTTGTCTATCGAAATGGAGCAGGTAGCAAAAGAAGAGGAGGAAATTGTTGTGGTGGGTTATACATCGCAAAGAAAAAAAGATCTGACAGGGGCCGTTGCTGTGGTGGATTTAGCCCCGGTAAAAAATAACAGTTCGGGAAATGTAATGCAGGCGCTGCAGGGCAGGGTGGCTGGTCTGTACATCGAAAAAGACGGCTCACCCAACGGGTCTAACAGCAGGATATTAATTCGGGGTTCCAATACATTGGGCAATACTGATCCATTATATGTCATTGACGGCATACCTACAACAAGGCCAGAGATATTTCAAAATATGAACCCGGCAACTATTTCATCAGTCCAGGTTTTAAAAGATGCTTCGGCAGAATCTATTTATGGTGCAAGGGCATCTAATGGGGTTATCATCGTTACAACAAAAAATGGTGGTAATACAGATGGGAAAGTTAATTTTCAATTAAACAGCAGTATTTCAAGCCAATCTGAAAAATCAATGCGATTTAAAATGCTGAACGCCGTGGACAGGGGGAAAGCATTGTGGCAGGCATCGGTTAATGATAAAATAAATCCTGAAGATGGTTACGGTGAAATTTATACATTCAACTGGAACCATGATTTAAATAACCCGGTATTAAATGGCATAACACCCAAACCTTTTGTAGGTGGCGATCCAAATACACCCGTTGGCAATACTGACTGGCAGTCTGTAATGTATAAAACGGGTTTTGTAACCAATAACAGTTTAACCGCTTCTGCTGGTAGTAAAAATTCATCAGTTGAAATTAACCTGGATTATCTTAAGAATACAGGTATGTTAAGATATACAGGTTACAACCGTATGGGAGGAAGCATCAATGCAATAACAAGAGCGTTTAATAACAAAGTATCATTTGGCCTTAATTTACGAATGGCCAATTCTGACGAAACATTGACTGCAAGGGATTTGGGCGGTGCTACTACCACATTTTTAGCGGTAACATTAGCACCCACCATTCCGGTTTATCAAAAGGATGGAACTACTTATGCCGGTGAATTAGGTGCCGGTTACTCCGACAGGAACAATCCATTGCACATGCAGGATTTGGCAAAATGGAACAATGCAAACCGGTTAAATACTTTCGGGAATGTTTTTGTGGAAATTCAGCCCATTAAAAATTTATTTTTCAAATCGAATATTGGTGCGGATGACAGCAGGTATTTAAATAAGGTAATTACACCAACTTTCCAGGAGGGCGCATTGGGACGTACAACCAACAGTTTATTGTTTGATCAAAACCATTATCTAAGCCTGACCTTTTCTAATACTTTGCGTTACAACTGGGATTTGAATGCCGACAATCATTTTAAATTTTTAGTAGGAACTGAGTACATCAAAAGCGACTTGAATTTCCAAACGAGTAAGAAAGAAGGTTATGCTCTTCAAACAGAAGATTATTTCACTTTAAGTGCAGGTACCGGTAATACAACCGTTACAGGAGGATCAACCGGCAACAGGTTATTTTCTCAATTTGGCCGCGTAGATTATAACTTTTCTGATAAATATTTAGCTGCAGTTACCTTACGTCGTGATGGTTCGTCCCGTTTTGGAGCACAAAATCAATACGGTATTTTCCCTGCTGCATCTGTAGGATGGAGAATAGATAAAGAAGCGTTTATGCAGAATAATAAGTTGTTTTCCGAATTAAAACTAAGGTTTGGCGTTGGTCGTGTAGGTAACCAGCAAATTGGCGATCTGTCAAGGTTTGGTTTATTTGATACGAGATATGGAACCATATTGTCTCAACTTGTAGGAGGCTTTTGGGAACAATATATGAACATTGGAACAGCCTATTCTTTATCCGGCGCGAATACCGGTACTCTACCTTCAGGTTTTGTACAAATACAGGCTGCTAATCCGGCGCTTAAATGGGAAACTACCGATGAAGCCAATTCAGGAGTTGATTTCGCGATTCTGCATAATAAAATTTATGGTTCATTCGATTATTTTTCAAGAAAAACAACAGGCATTTTAATTACGCCACCAGTTGCTTCGGCTTTGGGAGAAGGACAATCTAAAACTGTAAATGGAGCGTCAAAAAGCAATAAAGGATGGGAATTTGTTGTTGGGTATCGTGGAGATAAAATTGGTAATTTAAAATACAATGTGCAATTCAATTTTGCCCACTTCAGGGATAAGATAACTGAATTGCCGGAAAACGTACGCCCGGCATACGCAGGTAATCTAACCAACACAATCATCGGGCATTCTCAGTTTGATATTTTTGGTTATAAAACAGCAGGTCTCTTCCAGTCGCAGGCAGAAGTGGATAAAGCTCCAACCCAGATTGGCGCAGGCCCCGGCAGGATTCGTTATGTGGATACAAACGGTGATGGAAAAATTGATGCCAATGATCAAACATGGATTGGTACCACACTTCCTAAGCTCGAATATGGTTTAAGGATTGATTTGACTTACAAACAATTTGATCTGTCCATATTCGGTTCAGGGGTAGCGGGAAGAAAAGGCTTTGATGTGTATACCTTATTTAACAACCTGATGAAAAGCAGGGAAAATGTAGGGCCAGGTGTATTCAAAGGCTGGACCCCCACCAACACCAGTACAGATGTTCCTGCACTTACTCTTAAAGACAATAACAATGAAGGCCGTACTTCCGATTATTTCATAGTAAGTACTTCATATTTCAAAATGCGGAATATCCAGCTTGGATATAGCGTTGAAACAAAATCTGTCTTTTCAAGGTTGCGTTTGTTTGCAATGGCTGAAAACCTGTTCTGGTTCAAAAGCAGCAAATATTTAAGTCCTGATCCGGAAAGAATAGACCTTGATCCTGTTCCGGTTCCTAAAACATTCACATTTGGTATCAACGCAACATTTTAATGAATCAAAATAAAATCAACATGAAAAAAATAATTATAAGTGCTTTTATAACATCGGGGCTATTCATTTTTAGCTCATGTAAAAAAGCATTAGACTACACGCCTACTGGTGTATTGTCATCGGCAGATCTGGCTGCACCTTCACCTACACAAGTTGAAGGATTGGTAACCGCGGCTTATGCTGCTATTGGTAATGGGGATATGATTGGACCAATTTACAGTAACTGGGCTTATGGAAGTGTCCGTTCTGACGATGCATACAAAGGTGGTGGTGGCACCGGCGACGTGGGTGAAGTAGATGCCTTGGAACATTACAACCTGGTTACCCCTTCAATGGATGCCTTTGTTTTCCGTACCTGGAAAAACCTGTTCAAATCAATTGGAAGGGCTAATGTTGCACTGCGTGCAGTTAATGGACTTTCTGATGCGGAATTTCCACAAAAAAAAACAAGAATAGCTGAACTAAGATTTTTGAGGGCGCACAGTTATTTTACCATGAAATTACTCTACAAGAATATCCCGATTTTTGATGAGAATGTTTCTGATGCCGATATTTTAAAAGTTTCAAATGATTTGGATAATGATGCAGCATGGAATAAAATTGCAGAAGACTTTCAATATGCTGTCGATAATTTACCCGAAACTCAGCCCGAATTGGCAAGGGCTAATAAATTCGCTGCTCAGGCTTACCTTGCAAAACTGAGATTGTTCCAGGCATATAAGCAGGATGCCACAAATCATGTAACCAGTATTGACCCCGCAAGACTACAAGAAGTGGTTGATTTAACACAGGCTGTAATCTCATCAGGCAAGTATGCTCTTAGTCCTGATATTGCAGATAATTTTTTACCTGAAACTGAAAATGGCCCCGAATCTGTCTTTGCCATACAGTTCACAATCAACGACGGTACCACTTCCGGCAGGTTGAATTATGAAGATGGATTGAATTATCCTCACGGTGCTCCTCAATATGGTTGTTGTGGTTTTCATGCGGCAAGCCAGAATATGGTAAATGCCTTTACCACTGACGTAAATGGATTACCTAATTTTTCAACATTCAATAACAGTATTGCCGATCTAAGTACAGCAACTGTGGATGTGCGTATAGACCATACCGTGGGTATTGATGGACACCCATACAAATATGATAACACAAAACCTTTCAGTAATAGTTGGGTTCGTGATCCTGGGGTATATGGTAATTTTCATACCATGCGTAACCAGCAACTGGCAACAAGTGGATCGTATTTTAAAAACGGACCATTTATGGGCGTTGCAAAGAACTATGACATTATCAGGTACGATGATGTGTTGCTGATGCAGGCTGAAGCGTATATTGAATTGGCACAACAGGATAAAGCTTTGCCATTGATTAATCAAATAAGGGCAAGAGCCGCGGTAAGTACCGGCAGGTTAAAAAAACCGGATGGAACATTTGCTTCAAATTATAAAGTGGGACAATATTCTGCTGCAGGCTGGACACAAGCATATGCACGCCAGGCATTGCAATGGGAACGACGCCTTGAATTTGCTACTGAAGGAGAACGTTTTTTTGACCTTGTAAGATGGGGTATTGCTGAGCAAACTTTAAATGGTTACATAAACGTGGAAAAAACAAGAAGGCCATTTTTAGCAACGGCTAAGTTTACCGCAGGTAGAGATGAGTACCTTCCAATTCCGCAATCAGAAATAACATTTACCAATGGATTGTACAAACAAAATCCCGGGTACTAATAAAATGTAATTATTTTAATTATTAACATTGATGGGAAAATCAATTTAGATTTCCCCATCTTTTTAAAAACTGAGTAATGCTTTACCTGAAAAAAAATTTATTGTCAATATGCTGCCTGGTAAATTTATTTGTGCTCAAATCAGGGGCACAGCAATTGTATCATGAGCAATACCGGCCTCAAATTCATTTCTCGCCCAAAGAACATTGGGTGAACGATCCTAATGGAATGGTTTATTACAAAGGTGTTTATCACTTATTTTTTCAATACTATCCCGATAGCAGCGTTTGGGGACCTATGCATTGGGGACACGCTACGAGTAGTGATTTGGTTCATTGGGAAGAACAACCCATTGCGTTATATCCGGATAGCTTAGGATATATTTTTTCGGGGAGTGCAGTAGTTGATGAAAATAATACATCTGGTTTAGGAAACCATGGTAAAGTTCCATTGATTGCGATTTACACAAACCATGATCCCGTCGGAGAAAAAGCAGGAAGGAATGATTACCAAAATCAAAGCATCGCTTATAGTTTGGACAATGGAAAAACCTGGAAAAAATACGATCACAACCCGGTGTTGAAAAATCCCGGCATCACAGACTTTCGCGATCCTAAGGTTATGTGGTATGAGCCGCAGAAAAAATGGATAATGACCTTAGCAACCAAAGACCGGATAACATTTTTTTCTTCTCCAGATTTAAAAAAATGGAAAAGGGAAAGCGATTTCGGAAAAGATGCCGGGGCACATGGTGGTGTGTGGGAATGCCCTGATTTGTTTTCACTAGATGACAATGGTCAAAAGGTTTGGGTGCTGATTGTAAATATAAATCCAGGGGGGCCTAACCTGGGTTCAGGAACCCAGTATTTCGTAGGTTCATTTGACGGCCATAAATTCACAACCGCCAACAAACAAACAAAATGGTTAGATTATGGCCCCGATGATTATGCGGGCATAACATGGAGCAACACAGGTAACAGGAAAATATTTTTAGGATGGATGAGTAACTGGTTATATGCTAATGTGGTCCCCACCTATACATGGAGAAATGCCATGACGATTCCAAGAGAATTAAAAATAAAACATGCAGGCAATGATATTCTAGTAGCTTCTGCGCCTGTTAAAGAATTGAACATAATGGAAGAACAACCCATAGTTGTTAAAAACAAGACTGTTATCGATAGTTTTGACATTGGGCAAAAAACCAAAGGAGTTAAATTCCCGTGCAGGCTTAACCTGGACATGGATTCTATTAAAGACTTTTTAATTGTACTTTCGAATGATATGGGAGAGCAATTGTTAATTGGATTTGATAAAAGCAACAACCAGTTTTATATAGACAGAACTAAATCCGGAAAAACGGATTTTCAAAAAGATTTTCCTGCCAAACACACAGCACCCCGTTTTATAGAAATTAAGAAAATGGATGTCTCCTTAATTATTGACGTAACTTCTGTTGAGCTATTCGCTGACGACGGACTAACGATAATGACTGCACTATTTTTCCCGGATAAACCTTATGACAGCATACATTTTTATTCCAAAGACAAATTAATAATTAAAGAAATGGATTACATAAAATTGAAAAGTACCTGGAAATAATTTAATAACGGCATAAATGAAGAAATGAAACGATTATTGTTTTTAGTATTAATACCGATATTTACAACATCTTTATCAGCGCAAACTGAGTCAGTACCTACACCGCAATGGCGGCCATTGTATCATTTTACTCCTTTAAAAAACTGGACGAATGATCCGAATGGGCTGGTATATATTAAAGGTACATATCACTTGTACAACCAGCAAAATCCGTTTGAAAATAAATGGGGACACATGAGCTGGGGCCATGCTACCAGTGCGGATCTTATTCATTGGAAACATCTGCCTGTTGCTATTCCCGAAGGAATAAACGGTGATGATACCACATGGCGTTTTTCCGGAAGTGCCGTATTGGATAAAAACAATACCAGCGGCTGGTGTAAGAACAGCAATTGTTTGGTTGCAATTTATACAGCAGATCAGCCACATATTCATAAAGAATCTCAGTTTGTTGCTTATAGCAATAATGGTGGAATGACATTTACCAACTATGAAAAAAATCCTGTTATTGATTTGAATAAACGGGACTTCAGGGATCCGAATGTTTTTTGGTATGAACCCGGAAAATTTTGGCTGATGACCGTTGTGTTGCCTGCTGAACATACAGCAAGATTTTACAGTTCACCCAATTTAAAAGACTGGACATTACTAAGTGAATTTGGCCCGCAGGGCTATACCGGTGCCAACTGGGAATGTCCTTTTTTAATTCAATTGCCGGTTGAAGGAACCGCTGAAAAAAAATGGGTGCTGGTTACATCTGCTGCCGGTGGTGAACGTGGTGTGTTTGAACAATATTTTGTTGGTGATTTTGATGGTAAAGAATTTAAAAATGATAATCCTGCTGGTAAGATATTAACGCTTGACTATGGGGATACTTATTATGCGGCCATACCATGGAATAATTTACCCGACAATAGGAAAACTTACATTGGATGGATGATTCCCAATCCACAGCCAACGCACCCATGGACAGGGCAGATGTCTATCGCAAGGGATTTAAGTCTAAGAGAAACGAAAGATGGGATCAGGCTTTTCCAGGAACCGGCATCTGTTATTAAAAATAATCTTTCAAAGCTGTCCGGGAATAGTGTAATAGAATTGAAAAATGTCCAGGTCAATAGCCCGGAGCAGGATATTTTCAATGGAAAAAATATTCATGGCAACTCCTATTGGCTGGAAGCGAAATTGGTAATACCGGGTAATTCCACCGCCGGTTTCAAAATTGCACAAAAGAAGGATAAAACAGGTACCATCATCGCCGAAACAGTCATAGGCTATGATGCTTCAAAACATCAACTTTACGTAGACCGGAGTAATGCGGGCGATGGAAAAATTAATCAGCATAAATTGATACAAACAGCGGATGTTATGGATTCGGAAGGAAAAATTACATTGGTAATATTAATGGATAAATCATCGCTTGAAGTATTTATCAATAATGGAGAAAAGGTTCTGACGACCTATGTCTACCCCGGCGAAGGCGCCGATTTAATATCAGCATTCTCAGCCGGAGGGAAAAGTGTATTAAAATCTGTAAAGTTTTGGAATCTGTCAAAAATTAAATGAGACCTTCCTGAAAATTAGGATTGAAAACTTCAAATTTTGTACACATCATCAGGCAAGTATAATTCACGTTCCTAATAAAATAAACGTGGTTAATAGCCCCATAAAGATTGAACCTTGCGATGAGAGGGTGATGTAAGAAACCGGTAATTACCGTATGCAAAAAACGCGGCCATGTAAATAAGTATTGAAAAAGTAGTGTATAGAATTATTTACAAACCTTTTTGCGAATCCGGTTTTACTTTTAATTCTGATCCTTCCACCAACTGGAATGTTGCGGATGCAAATTTTATTTCACCGTTAGTAGCCTCAATTTCTTTTAAAATTTTTTTGAAAAGCGCCGTTTTTGTGGCTCTCCTTTTTTTATAATTTACCACGTAACGTAAGGTGTACTCCACCCAATTGTCATTGGCTATTAAAGAAACCATTGGTTCTGTCTGAGCTTCCTCAAGACGGTACTTATTTTGCAGGCCATGCCATTTTTCCTGCGATCGCTCGGTAAGGTCTCCCGCGACTTCTACACCTGCGGTTTTGAATATGCTTTCGGCTTTTTCATAATTGCTTGCATATTGAATTGGAATCTTTATTTCGTCCCACAGGAACGGAAAATCACCTGAATAGTTAAACACAGGTTCTTTAAAAATATAGCTATTGGCAATAAGTACAATTCTGCCGTTATATAAATCACCATCTACCCAATCGCCTATTTCCATAAGGGTAGTGCGCAATACACCTATATCCATTACATCACCTTTAATGCCACCCAATTGCACCCGGTCGCCTGGTTTATAAAAGCCGCCAAACATAATGGCAAGCCATCCGGCAAAAGAAGCAATGACCTCCTGGAGGGCAAATGCTATACCCGCACCTGCCACCCCAAGAGCAACCGTTAATCCTCCTAATTTATCACTGAAAACGATAGTAATTAACACTATTACCAGTATATAGCCAATAAAGCTGCTGAATTTTTTTGCACGGTAACGGTTATCATTACCCTTAATTTTTGAAAATAGGGTTTTTTGCAGCGCTTTTATGATGATCCAGATGACCGCAATTCCAATAAAGATGGTTACGATTTTCCCCACGGTAGGGTTGAAGAGAATTTTTTTAATTTGTTCATCCATGATCCGGTTTAATTTAAATATCGATCAAAGAAAAGAATTGATTTTGTAAATTGAAAATGAGCCACCTCAACCAAATATCAGTTTAATTTTTTTTGTAAAACTTATTTACCGGCCATGAATAAGTAATTGATTTTTTTACCAATTGAAGTGCATTTATTTTTCTTCACCAGCTAAAAACTTTACAGGCGTATAACGGTAAACCAATGTGGCCAACCGGGAATCGTATCCCATCACCGGGGCAAAAACGGTTAAAGATTTATTATCATCGTTTACAGCCACCAGGGAATCGGTATGCAATGACTTATCATCAAACATTCCTTTTGCATTTTGCCCCTGGAATTTTTTGTCAGTAGATATTATCATTGAATCGCCCGGAGAAATAAGGTATATAAACTGGAAATTTTTTGCCTTAACCATGTCATTGGTATAAATGTTCACCTGTTCAAGGTTTCCTCTTAACATTTCGGAGCGTATGCTCCATACAAGTGGTTTTGATAATAGTTTCAGCATGTCGATATTATTTTGCATCAACTGTACGGTAGCCATTTGTTCAATAGCCTCTTTTTGTTTTTTGGCCTGGTAGTCTTTCCAATAATAAACACAAACAATGGTTATCAATGAAATAATAATAGTAAAAATTACCGGGTATTTTTGTATAAAAGATTTGCTTTTTTCTCCGTAAGTAGAAGAAATGCTTTTTTCATCTTTGTTACCTTGTAGGGGATTCATATAATTAAAAATTTATTGGTTTAATAATCGCAGAACTACTTTTCTTTCGCTTGTTATCCATATATTCTGAAAGCAAGGGCATTTTACCTTTTGTATTTATAAAAACTGTCTGCAAGATTACTCAATTCAGGCTGAAATTTTTTTTCTATTTCTGAGAAATTAAGATCACTAATTGAATATGACTATTTGCTTTAAAAAGCTTTCTTTACTTTCTCTTTTAAATTTTTTGACACCGCTGGTTTACAATCGATATGAGGTGTTGAAATGACCGTGGCGCCTTAACGACTTAAATCGTAATATCCCGGATCGCCTGTATAAAGAATTAAAACAAATGACTTTTCCTGTGCACGTAATTGATGAAGGGTAAACGTGCATGCAAAGAAGGTAAACAGAAATATCTTTTTCATCACATTTTAAAATTATTATCTGTCAGCCTGGTCAACGCAGCTTCCTTCTTGCTACGGGGAAATGGTATGATCGACCAGTTCCTGTTAATGTATCTCTTTTCAACAAAACAAACAGGTGTACACGTTTTGCCTTTTTATTCGATTAATGTTAATAGTTAGTTCTGTCACAAAAGTTCACTTAAAATTTTCCGAAACAGTCTTTAGTTAAACACGTACCTGTACCATAATGCATTGTCAAAACTAACTTCGAAAGGTTTTTGTGTGGTTGCATTGGTAACTACCGATATGGGTATAAAATTGAAAGTGACAGGATAGTTCTTGCTGAAATAGAATATCTCGCTCCTGTAGTTTTGGTCGTATACAGTTTGCAGATCCAGGAAGTAATATTGCGGATAAATAGCCTTAAAATTATTGGGCCGCGAGTCATAGTTTATCACCAAGGTATCGGTCGTGATGTTATTAACAAAACCGGTGAGGTTACCATTAGTATAAATAAAAGAATAATCGATAAGCGGGCTGCCGGAATTGAAATAAGTTTTTTTACTGTGCATGGTTGTATCCGCGTTATAAGTAAAAAGGGCAAGCAGGTAGGCGTAATTGCTTACTTCATCTTTCTCATTAATCTTACTCACATTACCATTGGCATCGTAAACAAAATTATCTGTCTGGCCTTTGTATAATGTACCATTACCGATGTTGTACCAATATTCTATGCTGGAGATTTTATTATTTGTGTAGTGAATAATCCTTTCAGGGTAATTATTGGAAGTAATCCTGGTGATCTTACCGGTGGCATCGTAACGCATTATATCGCTCAGCGGACCGAAACCTATGAGATCCTGTTGCATGGCTAATGTTCCGCTGGCAGCCGTCGCTTCCACCTGAACGGACACAGTATCCTTACCTTGTGCGCCAAGGTTATCGGTTACCGTTAGTTCAAATGAATAAGTGCCGGCAACCAAATTATTCACTATCGTTTGAGCCTGATTGGGCGATACAAGTGTAAAGGCAGAAGGGCCTGCAATCTTTTTCCATATATAAGAACTTATGGTACCATCAGCATCTGTACCCGAGCCTGTCAGGGTTACTGTATTCATCGGCAAGTTGATCATCAAATCCATACCGGCAAGTGCTACCGGCGATATATTACCTGTTGAAGCAGAACTGGTATCAACACCTAATGTAAAATCACAGGACGCGCTACCAGCCTTTAGTTTATAATCATAGGTGCCTGTCTGCGAAGGCACACCTGCGCCCTGCAGGGTAATCGTTTGATTTCCGGTAGAAACAAAACCTGACGCGCCGGAAAATGAAATTCCATTAACTGTGTTAGTAAATGCACTCCAGTTTCCGGTTTTAGTTACATTTACATCGACCGTAATTGTATTAGACGTGTTCAACTTTATCCCCTTTTTATAATTACCTGCAGGCGACACATTTGAGCATTTATTGGGAGCGCCAATTAGGGAAAATACAGCAGTGGAATCCACGTTAGCCGCCTCCGGCCCCAGAAATTTTTTTTGACAGGAGAACAAATTTATTGAGAGTACAGCAATCAATAGAAAATTACGAAGTGACAAATTTTGCACAAAAGTTAGTTTGACCTGTAACACGAAAGTAAGGTACAAGGTTGTGAAATCCTATCCACGTTTGTAAGTTGATTATCTTTTAGATTTTTTGCCGACATTATCTATGTTCATTCAATCAATATTCACGCAGGCTTATGATACAGCACCTTGCAGGTTTTTTACTGACTCCTTTTAACACCAATCGCCAATCTCTACAGACCAGGCTTGCACCGCAAAATGATAAGTATTGAAAAATATTTATTGCTCTAATAGCTGATCGTAGCCGTTTGCAAGCCCGGAGCCGTGACGATAATATGAGTCATCTTCCCTTGCTGCTGCTTAGACTTAATATAAATCAGTAGCTTTCCGTTATAAGTTTTTCTTGTATTGCTTTGATAGTCTTCGTGGCTGGCAATGTCACCGCTTTCGATTCCCGCCAATTCCCCGGGACCGCTGATTTCAACCATAACTTCTTGATCATCCATAAGCACAGGGTGACCTTGCTCATCTATAAGTTGTACTTCCACCTGCTGTATCATTTCGTTTTGATTGAACAGGGGCGTATACATCGCAGTCTTAAATGCAACCGCCCGGCCGGTGTTATAAAGTGTATCCTTTACAGCAATTTTCCCGTTTTGATATCCTGCAACCACTAACATACCGGGGCTGTAAACAGTATCCCAATAGATCAATTTTTCTTCCGTTATACTTTTCTTTCCAAATGATTTTCCATTAAGAAATAATTCCGCCTCATTACAATTTGTAAAGCAGGCTATTCTTAATTTTTGGTTCGCCGGCCAGTTCCACAAAGGTTGCAGATCACGATAATCGAACTTTGATGTTGCTTTTTCACTCTCGGGTATTTTAGTAACTTCCAGGTTAATCATTGGTGCAGCGGTCCATAAACTTTTCCTGAAATAATAGCGGGCTTTCGCGTTCCCGGCGAGGTCCAGCAGCCCTGCCCAATTACTTCTGTAAGGCCATTTTCCTGCTTCTCCCATATAGTCAACGCCCGTCCATAAAAACTGCCCTGATATAAAGGAATTGTCTTCAACGGCTTTCCATGCGTCGATGCCCATCCCGTTTTCACTTCCGTAAATTATTCTCCCCGGATATTTTTCATGATCTTCCTGGTAGCGGTATTCCTGGTAATTATAGCCTACCACATCGAGGTTGTTAGGATAGGCTGTGGTGTTAGACATAACCACACCTGCAAGTGCTGCGGTAACAGGCCTCGAAGTATCAATTTGTTTAACCACTTTTACCAATTTTTCTGAGATTTCTTCAAGGCGACTGGCAGGCGGATGATCCGGTAAATAACCCTTACCATATATCTGTGGATTTCTTCCGGTGCTTAAAATAGGATCTGAATACGGGTCATTGGGATAATCAATTTCGTTACCAATACTCCACATAATTATAGAAGGGCTGTTCCGTGTCCTGAGTATCATATCCTGTAAATCGCGGTCTGCCCATTCTTTAAAATATTCATGATAGCCATCCTTACCGGGGGTGCCCACATTCCAACCTTCAATCCATTTGTTTTTGCCGGTTTCCCATTCATCAAAGGCTTCATCCATCACCAAAAATCCCAATCTATCTGCTAACTTATAAAAGTAATCTGCATGCGGGTTGTGGCCCATCCTGATTGCATTACAACCGGCTTCTTTAAGAGTGACGAGCCTTCTTTCCCAAACTTCTGCAGGTACCGCAGTGCCTAATGCTCCAGCGTCGTCATGCAGGCAAACGCCCTTAATTTTTATGTTTTCTCCATTCAGAAAAAATCCTTTATTGGCATCAAAACGAAAACTCCTTATACCTACCTCATCGCTCCAGTTGTCTGTTTGCTTTCCATTATGATACACCTTAATCGTTACCCGGTACAAAGAAGGATTATCCGGAGACCATAATTTTGGCTTCTTAATCTCTAATGAAATTTTCGTTTGCCCTGTTCCGTTATTTACAAGGTTCAATGTATTCTGCCCGGTAGCAACCGGCTTTCCTTTATCATCGGATAATTCAGCTTTTACTACGACCTGGTTTGAAGATGCCAATTGATTTTGAAGAGAGACTTCGATCAATCCTGTGGCCGCTTCCTGCGAAATACGGGGAGTGGTAAATGCTACGCCCCATTGCTGCACGTGTATAGGATCTAATGCAATTAGATAAACATTCCTGTTGATGCCCGAGCCGGTGTACCATCTTGAATCAGCAAATTCGGTATGATCTACTTTTACGGCAATAAGATTCTTTCCTTTTTTATTGAGGTAAGGTGTAAGTTTATATGTAAAGGCAATAAAACCATTTGGTCTCTTGCCCAGGAAATGACCATTGACCCATACTTCGCTGTTTTTGTAAACGCCATCGAAATAAATGAAAACTTGTTTGTTTAGCATGTTTTGCGGAAGCATGAAAGTTTTACGATACCAGCCAATGCCACCGGGTAAAAAGGCAGTTGCACTGGCCCATTGCTCGCTGAAGGGACCTTCAATACTCCAATCGTGCGGCAGATTGAGCGTACGCCATTGGCCGTCATTAAAACCAATAAACTGGCCGTTCGTCACGTCTCCTTTATGAAATTTCCAATCAGTATTAAAAATTATTTTTTGCCTTGGCTCCTGTGCGTATCCTATTACTGCTACCGACAATGACATTATTAATAATGCTACTGTATATAATTTTTTAGTGGGTTTTTGTTTCATCTTTTTATTAATTATGTGCACCGGTTTCGAAATTTATTTATTAAATTTTTCTGCAGGTTTCCCCCGGGATTTCTTATGACTTTATTCTTTATAACTATCCCCGGCTTTTTTCAACAAATTTTTTAACTCCTGTACTTTCCCCGGAAACTTTGTTGCAAGATTATGCAATTCCTGTGGGTCATCTTTCAAATGGTACAATTGATCTTCCTTGCTATAGCCGCTTTCAATATTTACTGCTTTGAGCAAAGCCGGTCCATTGCCTGGCGTAATGTATTTCCATCCTTCTTTCACAATTGCCAACGCACTATTTTCAGGTTGCTCTATAATATAATCACGGCTTATATTTCGTTTACCCGTTAACGTGGTAAAATAATCCCGGCTGTCAGTAAATTCGTTTGCTGGTAATTTTTCATGAAGCATCGATGCAAAGGATGCCATTAAATCAATTTGGGTGACCAACGCATTGGAGATGGTATGTGGTTTTATATGATTCGACCAGTAAACCATTAACGGTACACGGGTGCCACCTTCCAGCACACTATATTTTCCACCACGGTATATACCGGCTGGCTTGTAATGCTCTGCCAGGGCGGTTTCAGGCGACTCATCTACATAGCCATCGTTTAATACCGGCCCGTTGTCACTGCTAAAAACGATCAGTGTATTATCCAACATGCCACGTTGTTGTAGTGCTTCCAGGATGATCCCAACCGTGTGATCCATTTCTAATATGGCATCGCCACGATAGCCCAATTTACTTTTTCCTTTAAATAGGGTAGCAGGCATACGCGGAACGTGAATATCATGAATAGCATAATATAGAAAAAACGGCTTTTTCTCCTTCCGGCTCCTGTCAATAAAGTCAATGGCTTTGGTATTAAAAGTAAGCCCGAGTTCTTCGTCTGTCCATTCTGCTCGCTTACCGCCTTTCATATAACCGATACGACCGATGCCATTCACAATATGCTGGTCGTGCCCTTGCAGTGGATCATTTTTCATTTTCAACATTTCAGGATGTTCCTTGCCCAACAATTCACCATCGAAAGTATGCTGATAACTTACTTCAATTGGGTCGGAAGTATCCAGCCCAATTACAACCTGGTTCTCCATAAAAACAGTAGGCGTACGATCAGCAGTAGCGGGAAAAATAAATGAATAATCAAAGCCAATTTGCCCCGGGCCGGGACTAACTTCCTGGTTCCAGTCAATGGGAACTGTCTTGCCCAAACCCAGATGCCATTTGCCAATGGCACCTGTCAGATAACCTGCCCTTTGAAAAACTTTCGGTAACGTGGTAATATCAGTTGGTATCGTCAAATTCGCATTGCCGGGCAGAATATTAGTTCCCTTTGTGCGCCATGCATAACGGCCCGAAAGAATAGAGAACCTGGAAGGGGTGCATGTTGAAGCTGTGCAATGCGCATCGGTAAACCGTAAACCATTTTGTGCCAGCCAATCGATATGCGGTGTCGAAATGGCCCTGGCGCCATAACAACTTAAATCGCCATATCCCAGGTCATCTGTATAAAGAATTAAAACATTTGGCTTTTGCTGGGCATGTAATTGAAGAATCGAAAAAATGGATAAAAAAACGATAGTTAGAAATACTTTTTTCATTTAATTCATTTGAAAATTATCAATGGTTATCGGAGCTGGTTAGTTTATAGTTCACTTTCATAAAAGTAAAATACCGGCTGACCTTTATTTTTAATGTACTCTTAATTATCAATACAGATCAACGTTGATCATTTGCATATTGTATCTTCGTTTATGCATAACAGTTATTAATACCGGTTTGTTGTTAGGGTACCGCCGCCGGTCTTACTTCAGTACCTATATGATTCGTGAGACCGTCGCCCAGGGCTTCCCTATACTTGTCTGCGATGGAAGTCAGTTCCTTTACAATTCCAGGATATTGATCTTTTACGTCCCTGTCTTCTCCGGGGTCTGTGGTTAAATGATACAACCCCAGGTGGACTGAGTCCGATCCATATTTTCCCGGGTATCCATCACGACCAATAGTAGCCGGCGGTCCATACGTTTGTGAAACACAAGGGAACACCAATTTCCATTCGCCATTGCGGACAGCCTTTAGATTATCCTTATCGTAATAATAAACAAAAGCGTCCCTGGGTGTAGCAGATTGATCTCCCAGCAATACTTTACTCATGTCCACGCCATCAATCTTTTTTTCAGGCATCGTTGCTTTACAAACATCAACTAACGTTGGTAAAATATCCATCGTGGTAAGCAACTTATTGCACACTGTACCCGGTTTTATTTTACCCGGCCACACCATTATACCCGGGACTTTCAAACCACCATCCCACGCAGTGCCCTTTCCTTCACGAAGTCCGCCTGTATTGCCCGCATGATTACCAAACGTAAGCCACGGACCATTGTCACTGGTAAATATTACGAGGGTGTTGTCGGCTATGCCGTCCTTCTTTAATTCTTTCATCACTTCGCCAACGGACCAATCCACTTCTTCCATTACGTCTCCAAATAATCCTGCACCACTCTTTCCCCTGAATTTTGAAGAAGCCGCAATGGGCACGTGCACCATCGCCTGTGCCAGGTATAAAAAGAAGGGCCTGCTTTTATTCTCCCTGATAAATTTCACTGCTCTTTCGGTGTACATGGTTGTCAACTCCGACTGGTCACCCAGCGTCTTGATAATTTTAACCACTTTATTCCCGTCGTATAATGGCAAAGGCGGATATTTGGCCCTCCAGAAAGAAGTGTCTTTCCAGGGGTGGCCACTATAATCCACGGGCCACATATCATTTGAATATGGCAAGCCGAAGTATTCGTCAAAACCATTTTGCAGTGGCATATAGGGAGGTTTACTGCCCAGATGCCATTTGCCCACGATAGCTGTTCTGTATCCTGCCGGTTTTAATATTTCAGCGATCGTTTGTTCATCGGGGTTAATAGCAATCTTACTCCTTGAATCTATCGCACCATGCATTCCAATTCTTGTAGGGTAACATCCTGTTAGCATTGCCGACCTTGATGCGGTGCAAACCGCCTGTGCTGCGTAGAAATCCGTGAATCTCATTCCCTTGATGGCCAATGCATCGATATTTGGGGTCAGGTACGGTCCGCCCCCATAGCACACAGGATCCCCATAGCCCATATCGTCCATGAAAATGATGACAACATTTGGAGGCGACCCGGTTTTGACCGGTTTTTGAAAGGCATTATAATTCCATGAGACGAAGGTTATGGTAATTAATACAGTCATACTAACGGGAAAGAGTATTCGTTTTTTCATAGTTTTAGCATTCAAATTATGACTGTTTTTAGTTCGATAGTTTTGCAATGTTTCCTGGTTACGATGCTAATTTTTCGTAACAATTAATTCCAGTATTTTAAAAATATTTCTTTCATTACCGGGTACTGATCATCACTATCTCCTGCTTTTGCTTTTTCCTTTCTTAATTCAATTTTTAATTTCTGAATGATCGCTGCATATTTTTTATCATTAATGGCATTGTGCAGTTCTTTCGGATCGACAGAAATGTCGTAAAATTCCCAGGCCGGAGTTGTTGTTTCTTTCGATGCTCCCTTCATGTCCAGTGGCTGCCCGTAATAAAAGATGAGTTTGTACTTTCCGGTTCTGATTCCAAAATGTCCAGGCCGGTCAGGGCTATGTTCCCAGTAACGGTAGTACATTGCCTTGCGCCATTCTTTTGGCGTTTTGCCTTCCAGGTTTTTCCTGAAACTTTGCCCTTGTATAAATGCAGGTTTTTTAACTTTTGCATAATCTGCAAACAGCGCAGAAAAATCTTCATTGAGAACAATATCATTGATGCGGGTTCCGCCTTTTATTTCTTTTGGATAACGAATTACAAATGGCATGCGTGATGATTCTTCATACATCATCCGTTTGTCAAAGAAGCCATGCTCTCCCAGGAAGTAGCCCTGGTCTGCAGTATAGATAACTACCGTGTTTTCGGATAAACCAACCTTATCGAGGTAGTCTAATATTCTACCAATGTTTTCATCTATGGCTGCACCGCAACGCAAAAAATCTTTGATGAATTTTTCATAAATCTTTTTTCTTGCCTGCATACTATCCAATCCTTCTATTGAAAAGGGCATGCCGGGATAATCTGTCCAGAATTTTGTTGGATTTTTTTGATAAGCTTCCCATCGCTTTTCGAGGTTCTCTAATTTTTGCCCCTTAAAACTTCTGCCGTTAGTTTGTGGACCAAAATCATATAAGGAAACCGGAACAGGAATATCGGTATCCTTATACAAATCTTTCAACCGATCGGGATATTCAAACGGTTCGTGCGTTGCTTTAAAATGAACCATTAAAAAGAATGGTTTTGATTGATCTCTCTTCTTCAGCCAGTCGATTGAATAATCGGTTACGACATCTGTGTTATACCCGGGATATTTCTTTCCTGCCTCAATGCCATCATCCTGCCAGTCAGCCTCGGTTTTAAAGACCGGGTCAAAGTAAACGCCCTGCCCCGGCATTACCATAAAATGATCAAATCCGGATGGCTCTTTCTTCAAATGCCATTTACCTATCAATGCGGTCTGGTAACCACTTTGGTGTAAAATTTTTGCGATGTTCATACTGTCAGGGCTTAATGCATCACTGAGCGTATAGACGCCATTCCGATTGCTATACTGCCCCGTCATAACGGTTGCGCGGCTTGGAACACAAATAGAGTTGGTGCAAAAGGCATTGTTCAAAACAGCGCCCTCTGCTGCCAACCTTTTAATATTTTTATTCTTTACATAATCTTGTAAAACGCCGCCATAAATACCCCATGCCTGCGAGGTATGATCATCCGCCATAATATAAATAATGTTGGGCCGGTCTGAATTATTTGAGCCAGAAGTTTGGGCATAAACAGATGCCTGCCGGAAAGAAAAAATAAAGACTGCGAGTACGCAGGTAATAGTAATTTTCATGATTGTGATTATATAATAAGCAACGTAAGGTTTTCCTGAATTGACAATTTATGTGATCTGTGCTGTAGTATCTATCGGCATAAATATACTTTATAATCAAAATGTAACATCGCATTAATGAAGTTCATTTTAATTGACTTCACTCTGAGATCCAAAAAAATCTGATTTTTCATCATTCACTTTTCTATACAATACATACATTGAAAGCATTATGTCTTTCGCCGGAAAGGAAAGGCGCATTTTTTCGTTTCCAGGGTCACCATTATTTAGTTTCAATTTTTTAAGTATCGATAGATATGATTTTATGTTTATTTATTTAACTTCATCACTTCAGCATTGGTCCATTTTTGACGATATCCCCGTCCAGGCTTATCCATATCACAAAAATCATTTAGTGCTTTCATCGTTGTATTCGGCAAGGATGTCATTGATTCAACTTTGTGTTGAAATTTACTTTCTTTAGAAAGATTACGCATCTCAGGTGATCCGTATTTAAATCAAAAAGTTGTATATGCGACTGCCCGTTTACATTAAAGCGTATTAATTTGAATCCATTTTGTACAATGGCTCTTTGTAAATTCAGGTATGCAAAAAACTCTTTGTCTCTTCCATGAAGGTGCCTTTACGAAATGCACTTACTATTGATTTACCTTCTACTGTTGAAGGAATGGGTGTTAATGCCAGGTTACAAATGAATATCGCATCAAATCAAAATACTTCAAAACTCCTGATAATCGGGACATCCTTACTTACAGGAATATCCAGTGAAACCTGGATAAATTTACCGCGCATTAATATCTGTCCAATCCTTTTATGCCCGATACAACTTCCTTTATCTACGTCAACCCAAAGGCCATTTTCTAACTGGCCTTTGATAATATACGATTGAACTCTTTCCCCAAACTGAATATCTTCCTGCAACACATATTTTTTTAAAGTTGTTGGTTCTTGTAATTGGATCATAAAACTTTTTCCTTTTCCTTTTACGCTACCTTTCGAATTACGGAATTCATCTTTCAGACTCTTGCCAAAATCCATCAATCGCTGCGCATCGGTTTCAGGTACCAGTCCATCCGGATTTATTACAGTTCCAATAACCATATTACAGTTTCGCCCAACTGAGTTTTCGTAAATTTTCATTAGCTGTTGTACACTATACAATCCTTTTTCCTGGTCCGGGTTCCAAAACCAACTGTGAATGCCATTAGCGCCGCGCAACGTAATATCAACCATGGCAGGAGACCATATTCCTCCATCGGCTGCACCTGTTTCCAAAATATGTTTCCAGTTTTCTGCATTGTGAGAATAAGCGCCAGAAGGCATCGTAGCCCAACATGGATAGTCTGCAAAACCATTTTCATTGCCTACCCATCTGAAATCTGAACGTTGGGAGCTATTATAAAAAATGCCATTGGGTTGATATTTTTCAAAAATAGGTAACACATCCGGGCCACCCTCGGCAGGAGTTTTCACGCCTGCGTCAAACCATATCTCCAATAATCTTCCGTATCGGGAACATAATTCTAGCGTCATCTTTTCGCATATACGATTGAACTGTTTTTGCCTGCCGGTTCCTTGTCCTTTTCCCCAATCTACATAATGACTTTCCACTTGCCAGTAAGCATTTCTATGCGTACTTAAATAAAGGCCCGGCTTTATGTTATATTTATAACAGGATTTCACAAAGTCTGCTACAATATCTCCTTTTCCATTTTTCCATTTTGCCTGTTTTAATCCATAGAGATACAAATCACTTTGCCATTGTAAAAAACCTCCAAAATGTGTCGCCGTAAAAATTGCGTAAGTAGCCCCGGCATCTTTTGCCGCTTCCACCCATTGGTCGGTATCTAAATGAACGGGATTATATTGTTGCGGGTCAAGAACTTTTTTTATGTCATTATCTCCCATAATATTTCCGGTGCCAACAGAGATATCAAAATGAAAGATGATTCCGATCTCGCCATACTGCCATTCAAGCTGGGGAAAAGTTGGTTTTACCAAAACGCTATCCTTATTAAGCGCTTCATCCGGCAATATTTTTTCCTGTCCTGGAAAAATCAGCCCAGGCTGGTTTGGATTCATTGCTATGGCAAGCCCTGATAAAGCCGATGCTTTTAGAAATGTTCTCCTTCCACTTGCCATAATCTTTACTTTAAAAATTTTATTAATCAATCCGGACATTATTTTTTGTCGAAGTTATCAGGCCACGCCAAAGTGTTGCACGTTGCTTTGCCGTATCGAAAGGCATTGCTGTTTGTAATCTTCATTGACTGATTTTGTAATCAAATTATTTATCATCCAATGCCTTTAACCGGAATTGATCAACTAATGGCATTTGATGTTCCTTTTTCATGATGGCTTCTATCTTTTTTACAATGTCCGGGTGCTCATCGGCAACATCATGCTGTTCCTGTATATCATTCTCCAAATCGAATAATTTTGTTTTCATGATTTCTTTTTGCAGATCAAAACGAATGCCTTTCCATTGGCCCATTCGTACCGCTTGTTGCCCGTTATTTTGAGGAAATTCCCAATACAGAAAAGGATGTTTTACCTGGTGCTCCTTATCTCCCAATAATGTAGGCAGGTAACTGATCCCATCAATTTTTGCAGGAGTGGGAACATGAGCTAAGTGGCAAGCTGTAGGCATAAAATCCCAATTGGCAGTAATCAGATCATTCTTCGTGCCGGGTTTTATTTTCCCCGGCCAAACTACTATCAGTGGCTCGCGAATGCCACCCTCATACAAGAAACCTTTACCCCATCCGGATTCATTTTTAAAAGGGCCATTGCTATCAAACCACTGGCAATCTGCGCCCCCTTCATTAGAAGCGCCATTGTCGCTGGAAAAGATGATGATCGTATTATTATAGATTCCTAATTCTTTCAACTTCCTTACGATCGTTCCTACCTGTTCGTCCAGCAAAGTAATCATGGCTGCACGTGTTGCACGGGGATAGCGGCATGGCACATAACTGCCCCCTGAAAACGGCTGCTCATCTCCAAATTTTTTATGATAATAATCTACCCATTTTGCCGGTGCCTGCATCGATGCATGAGGAAGCGGGCTCGGATAGTACAGGAAAAAAGGGGTATGCTTACTGGAATCTAAAAATCTAAGGGCTGCGTTGATCATTAAACCAGGCGCATAATCTTTTTGGCTATACGCCGAATAATGGGCAACATCTTTTGCGTCGAGGCCGGATGGAAATTTTATATTGGGATCCTGCACTTTATTATTTAGAGGCACACGGTACATGTTTTCCCAAAGGTGAGCAGGATAATATTGGTGATCTTCTCTCTGGCAGAGGTAGCCAAAAAAATAGTCGAAGCCCTGGTTATTGGGAATGCCAGGTGTCATAGGTCCGCCAAGCCCCCATTTACCAACAAGAGCGGTTTTGTACCCATTCTTTTTTAATATTTTGGCAATTGTGATCGTTGAATCGGGTATCGGCAACTGACCTTCCAGGGATGGATTCGCTTCCATGGCTTTGAAATCCCATACATCCCCCCTTTCAGTCCACTCATCATTGCCGCGAATGTATGCGTGGCCTGAATGCAGGCCCGTCATTAAACTGTATCTTGAAGGTGCGCAAACAGGCATCACATAATGCTGTGTAAACAGCATACCTGAATGTGCCAGCGCATCAATATTAGGCGTTTCAATTTTCTGCTGCCCGTAACAACCGAGATCGCCATAGCCCAGGTCGTCTGCGAAGATGTAAACTATGTTGGGCCTTTCTTGCGCTTTTAAGGATAAATAGCATGCAAGACCCAATAATAAAATGAAAATTTTTCTCATCAGTTTAATTTTTCAATGACGCTTCTTGAATCTAACACAATAACTATCGCCATATCTCTACGGCTTATCAACTCAATTGCGTTTATATGTTGTCTTTAAATTTTTTCATTTGAACTTGTAATTCTGTTTTCAAAGAATCCTGAATTTCTGTATAAGCCGGATCGTCATAAATATTATGAAGTTCCGATGGGTCTTTTTGAAGATCGTATAATTCCCAATCGTTATTTTCATAATAATTTATCAGCTTATACCGGTCGGAACGAATCCCGATATGTTTGGCAACATTATGTTCCCCGCCCGATTCATAATAATGGTAGTATACATACTTACGCCAATCATCCGGAGTTTTTCCTTCCCATACCGGCAGCATACTTCTTCCCTGCATATCATCAGGAATATTCACATGAGCGGCGTCCAGCAAAGTTTCTGAAAGATCCAGGTTCATGACCAGGTCATTATTAATACTGCCGGGTTTTATAACATCCGGCCATTTAACGATCAGGGGTGTACGAAAAGATTGTTCATACATAAATCTTTTGTCAAACCAGCCATGTTCACCAAGATAAAAGCCCTGGTCGGATGTATAGATAACAATGGTATTTTTATCCAGGTCTTTTTCTTTTAAATAATTCATTAATCGGCCTACATTATCATCAACTGATTGAATGGTTCGCAGGTAGTCTTTGATATATCTTTCATACTTCCAAATGGCCAATTCCTTACCCTGTAAACCCGCTTTTTTAAAGGCATCATTTTTTGGTGTGTACGCTGCTATAAAAGCGGCTTTTTCCCCGGGAGCCAGGCGTCCGAAAATATTTTTCCAACTTTCATCTAAACGTTGATAGGGCTCACTGACGGTAAAATTTTCTTTTAGATCATAATTAGGCGCAAGCCATTGGGCAATCTCCATTTTTTGTTCTTTAGCTGCGCGGGTTCGGCTGCTGTAATCATCAAAGAAAGTTGCAGGCACGGGGATATGTGTACTGTCAAATTCATGAAGGTATTTCAATGCCGGCATCCAATCGCGATGTGGCGCTTTGTTCCATACGAGCACGCAAAAGGGCCGTGACGTATCGCGATGGTTCAGCCAGTTTATTGCTTTATCCGTAGTAAGGTCGGTTACATATCCTGCTACACGTTTTGTTCCTGTCGAATCGATAAAATCGGGATTGTAATAGTGACCCTGGCCGGGAAGAATATTCCAAAAATCAAAACCTGTGGGATTGGAAACCAGGTGCCATTTGCCAATCATAGCAGTTTGGTATCCTGCCTGGTGCAACAATTTTGGAAAAGTATTTTGAGAACCATCAAATTCTTCATCCCCATTTCCTTTGATGCCATTAAGATGGCTGTACTTTCCTGTGAGGATCGCGGCACGGCTTGGTGCACACAAAGAATTGTTTACAAATGCACGGTTAAATAACATGCCTTCTTTGGCAAGAAGATCAATATTGGGGGTGTGATTGATGCTATCACCATAGGCACTGATGGCCTGGTAAGCATGATCATCACTCATGATGAAAATGATGTTGGGCCTTTTATCTGTATTCTTTTCATGTACGCTGCAGGCAGAAATTACCAACAGAAATGAAATAAACACGATTGAGTAATAATAATTTCCTTTCATACAATGATAAGTTGCTATTTTACTATTTCAATGCATAATAGCACACTCTTGAATGGATTAAAGTTATTATAAATGAAATTCATGAGCGTGATTATTACCGGCAATTCGTTTGCTCCCGCCACTAACGGACAAATTTAAAAGTATAGTTTTATAATAAAAGAAGACCAGGCAACCGTTTGCGCGAAATTGTGTAAACTACTTCCATTATGAGATGCTGATTACGGTTGCGCGTTGACGTTATCTACAGACAATAAAATTTTCAATAGATTATTTTATCTACTTCTACAACTTTGTCTCCTCCGTATTGGTAAGTCAAGGAGGTATCAGTAGTTTATTGATTTACTTTAAGTTCTTTCCTAGTCGATTTTGCCGTTCCGTAAAAAATTTCAGGTAACCGACCTTTCCTTTATGTGGTTAGGTCCTTCCTGCAGTATTGGAGCAAAGAAAACGATGTGCCTTTTGTTATCGCCAGCAAGCTATAATTTTATTTATACATAGCAAAAGGCAAATAATGAGTTGAATTTTGGGATCCGGACTGAGGAAATTCTATGAAGCTTTACTTACATCGCACTCTTGTAGGATTTGTACATTATGCTGAAGCAATCACAGCAGTTCCATATGTTTTACAGTGATTTCCTAAGTGTTAAATAAAATGGTAGCTAAATGCTCTGTTGATTTATTACGGATCAACTCTGCTGCTTTTGCACCCATGGCATTAAAATCTTTAGAGATGGTGGTGATGCCATTCAATGTTATTTACTTTAAATGTGTTTCATTGTAAGAAATTACACCAACCTGTTTGCCAACTTGCAGTTTTTGTTTCAATGATTTTTTGTATCAATGTAACAAGATCATTTTCCATAAGGCTCATATACACTTCACCTTCATTAATGGATGCTTTATCAATATCTGCAATCTCTTTATATTTAAAAGCATATTGTTTACAAAGCCAGCACAACTCCATCTTTTAGGGCCTTATCGTAATTGCGTTTATTGAATTTATATAAGGATGGCGAACGGTGTGCACCGATGCGCTTTTTTTGATCCAGCTTTTTTATGATATCCAGCACCATTAATTTCTTTGCAAAATTCCGCTGGTCCAACTTTTTATCCAGTATCGCTTCGTATAAAGATTGCAACTCTGGCAGAGTGAATTTTTCCGGCAGCAAATTATACCCAATGGGCTCATTATGTATTTGTAATTGCAATGTTTTTTGTGCATCCCTTACCATGTCCTCATGATCAATTATCAAAGAAGGCATATCATGGATATCATACCACCGGCTATCGCTGTCATCAAATTTTTTTTTGAGCGTTACTTTGCTAAATTCTGCAAGTGCATAATAGGCTACGGATATAAATCTATCCAAAAACCATTGCATTGTTGCAGGGCTTGCCCCCTCTTTCTGAAGCAGGTGTTTCATATAAATGGTCTGGTCCTTAGTTCTGTCCCAGTTGCCATACGTTTTAAATTGCTTCAAAAAAAAGCCTTTTAAACCCGTTCTTTCTTCCAGCACCCTGTAAGCGGCGTCATCTACATTTTCTTTTTTTTTAACAAAGCCGCCGGGCAACTTTGCTCTGGACATTCCCGCCACCTCGTTACATAATATTTTCATGTGCTTGTCGTGATAACCCAGTATAATACAATCTATAGAGATATGCGACAAGCAATCTACGGGCAGCCTGTCCGAATTTGAAAAAAAAGGTTCTTTTGTATGCATAAACACGAATGTAACCAAATATCACAAAAGTTGAATTTACGAAAACAGGATAATTTAAAAATTCCAAAAAGTAAAAAGTACTGATTGGTACAATACAGGGTAGATTCAACCATTTTTATTACAAGTCAAAATTTCAATAAGTAAAAATTACTGAATAAAAAAAATGCCTTATACTTGTAAAGTATTTAATGGCTTGCTATGAAAAGAAAATGTTTTTACAAAGCACTTCAGCTTCAATTTTCCTTCCTGTTATTGTTATTATCCACCAATATTTTGTTTGCACAGGTGACTGAATTTGTAAAACAATCACAAACTATTGATCCGGCTATCCTGCAGAGACGTTGGCCGGCATTTTGGGTTACAGTTCCCAATGAATCAACGGATGGATATGGTGTGTATTTGTTTCGAAAAACAGTTGAGTTAAACACTAAGCCGGAAACATTTATCATTCATGTTTCGGCAGATAACCGTTATAAGTTATTTGTAAACGAAAAGCAGGTTTCTTTAGGGCCGGCACGCGGCGACTTAAGCCATTGGAATTTTGAGACCGTAGATATAGCGACTTATTTGAAAGCCGGTAAGAATATTGTAGCAGCACAGGTTTGGAATGAAGGTGACTACAAACCTGAAGCAGAGATTAGTTTTAGAACTGGCTTCATTTTACAGGGTGCTACAGGTAACGACGCTGTTCTTAATACTAATGAAAGCTGGAAATGCCTACGCGACAACAGTTATGCACCGTTAAGATTCAATGCCCAGACATATTATGTCGCCGGCGCAGGTGAAATTCGGAATATGGCTGTTCATCCAAAGTCATGGCAAAGCGAAAAATTTGATGACGGCAACTGGCAAAAAGCAAAGCAAATTTTTAATGGGTTGCCAAAAACAATTTTGGGAGCCTTCGGTACTACGAATGGCTGGATGCTTGTGCCATCTGCAATACCCCAAATTGAATTAAAAGATGAGCGTCTGGTAAAACTTATTAGTGTATCAGGTGCAGTTAATGTACCGGCTGAGTTTCCTGTTCAGCAAAAAGAATTTACCATTCCCGCAGCATCTTACATTACTATTATTTTAGACCAGTCGTATCTTACAAATGCCTATCCTAATTTATTTTTCAGTGATGGTAAAGATGCCACAATAAATATAAGCTATGCCGAAACGATGTTTAAAAAATATCCTGTAAAGGGAAACAGAAATGAAACGAAAGACATGCAATTCTTCGGTCGTACTGATAGCCTAATTTCGGATGGTACCAATGATCAACAATTTACTTCCTTAACATTCCGTACTTACAGGTACGTTCAGCTAAAAATTATTACACAAAATGAGCCATTGGTTATAAAGGATTTTTATGGAACGTTTACAGGCTATCCGTTTGTGTTGAAAGCATTAGTTTCAGGTGGTAGTGAAGAAATCGATAAAATACTAAATATCGGTTGGCGTACGGCACGCCTTTGTGCTATGGAAACGTAGATGGACTGCCCGTATTATGAGCAGTTGCAAAAGCAGGGTTAGGTAATGATTATTTGAAATGGCTGGATAAATGGCGGGAAAATATTCAAATGGGTCTTACAACATGGGCTGAAACCTCAGATTTGGCAACCACCCGATCTGATTCTCACGCGTGGGGTGCAAGTCCCAGTATAGAAATTTACAGAACCATACTTGGAATTGATAGTGATGCCCCGGGATTTGCTATAGTAAAAATAGAACCGCATCTCGGCACAATAAAAAACATCAGCGGAGAGATGCCGCACCCGAATGGGAAGATATCGGTGCAATACAATAATTCAAACGGGAAAGCGGATGCTGTAATCAACCTTCCTGAAAAGATTACAGGCAGATTTATTTGGAAAGGCAAAATCTATCCTTTGAAGCCAGGGAGAAATGTAATTAACTTATAAAAACCTGATTAAAACTAAAAATGAAAATCCACGCATTGAAAATAATCATAGCTTATCTCTTATTCATTATTGCTGTTTCGGGCTGCTCTGCTACAGCAAAGGGAACAACGGCAAAAGCTCCTGCAAGCGAAAGATCGATAACTGCTATAAAGTACGATAGCGCTCTGCCTTCAACTAATTTTTTTCATAGTGAGAAAGTCAATGAAAACATTGTAAGAATAAGAGGGGTTGCAGGTGAACTGATGTATTTGGTGAAAGGTACGAATAAGGCATTCCTTATTGATGCAGGAACCGGCTTGGGTGATTTAAGTGCCTATGTAAAACAACTTACCAGTAAACCTGTTACCGTTATTATAACGCATGGTCACGTCGATCATGCTTTTGGCGCAGCCAATTTTGACGATGTTTACATGAACCATGCTGACGATTCACTTTACATTGCACACAGCAACCCGGAAGTACGCAAAGGCTTTTTAAAAACGTCATCCAGGGATTCTGATAAAATCAACGACTCTGATTTCGTAAAGGCAACGTCACCTTCAAAATTCAAAGACTTAAAGGATGAAACGGTATTTGACCTCGGAGGAACAACTTTGGAAGCTTACCATTTTGGCGGACACACGCCTGGACAGGTAGCTGTTCTGTTCAGAGAGCAAAGAATTTTGTTAACAGGTGACGGGGCTAATCAGTTTACGTTTTTGTTTTCAAACCCTTCTTCGGGCGTAGACAGTTATGAAAAAATTCTGAAAACATTGCTTGCAAAAACCAATGGTAAGTTTGACAGGATTTTTGTCTCACACGGGCCAGGAAATGCTTCCAAAGAATTATTGTCAAATCTTATTGCGCTGTGTGAAGATATCAAAGCAGAAAAAACAGACGATGTTCCATTTGAGTTTATGGGAATGAAGGAATACATCGCCAGGAAGGTAGACTTTAATACAATGCGCCGTGAGGATGGTATAGAAGGCGATATTGTTTATTCCAAAGACCAGGTGAACAAGTAATTTTTAGATATTAACCAAGTTCAATTCAATTATTAACCGATATTTCATCTGAATAAAATAGCAAAATGAACAATTTAAATCGAAGAAAGTTTTTAGGCAGTCTGTCATTGGCAACTGCTGCGCTTGTAGTTCCACGTTCTGGATATTCTAAGTTTATTAGGTATGATGATCATGTGGAGGCTGAAACCGTATATGGAAAAATCAGGGGCTCCCGTATTGATGGTGTCAACATCTTTAGAGGAATTCCTTACGCAGGAAAAATTTCAGGCGACAGGCGTTTTAGTAGGCCTGCTCCCTTAGAACCGTGGACAGGCGTACGTGATGCTTTGCATTTGGGCGCCCCGGCCATTCAACCGCCCGGTGGAAGCCGTGGGATAAATGAACCAGCAAAAAATGAAGATTGCCTGTTTCTGAATGTTTGGACGCCTGCCAATGATAATAAAAAAAGGGCAGTGATGTTTTACAATCATGGTGGTGGTTTTGGCGCAGGCTCTGGCGGTGCCCCTGACCAGGATGGTTCAAACCTTGCCCGTTTCTTTGATGTAGTGGTGGTTGAAACCAATCATAGATTGGGGATAATGGGCTACCTGTATTTAGATGAAATAGCCGGGCCGGAATATGCAGGCTCGGGTAATAACGGTATGCTGGACATTGCTGCAGGCCTGGAATGGGTGAATAAAAACATCGCTTTTTTTGGCGGCGACCCAAGCAACGTAATGATTTTTGGTGAATCGGGCGGCGGCGCTAAAACATCCTGTTTATATGCGATGCCTGCGGCGGCTCCCTATTTTAACAAGGCTTCAATTGAAAGCGGTCCCGGCGTTAGGATGGTGCCCAAAGAAGCGGCTTCGGAAATGACATCAATAACTTTGCGGGAATTAAATATAGCGCCTAAAGACTGGAGAAAATTACTCGACACACCAACAGCAGATTTATTGAATATTCAAGGTAAGATATCAAACTTAATGGCGCAGTCGGA
>JBDTOV010000036.1:0-37410 GCA_039933035.1 Ginsengibacter sp.
TTGGATTTAAATCCGGGTGAAGTTTTCTCGCCAGCTTCCGATATGCTTTTTTTATTTCATCTTGTGTAGCAGTTTTTGCTACGCCAAGTGTTTTATAATAATCAACAAAATCCATTGTATTGCTTTAGCTTGTTATATTAATTCTGAATAAAATTAAGCGTTATTAAAATAGCAAAGTAAACTCATTGAGTGTAAAATTCTTTTAAAAAAACAGGCAATTATTTTTGCCAGTTACATTTGCGTTAAAATGCAACGATGAAAAATTTTTATTTTTTCCATGCTGATGTTCATGGCTTCCTGTACGATGTCACTATAAAGAATCTTCCCCGCTGTTGTCGCAAGCAGCTTGTGACCGCGATAAAGAAGCCTGCATTATTAATTGCAATTACTAAATCTTTGTTTACGGTACGCGTAATAAACATAGAATAAAATATTGTTGACATTAGCCCATGAGCCGTAGCTGTGAATTTCATGATAATGATAAACTGTATGTCATTTCGTTTGCAGTAGTTAACCGGATAGATTTTTTTATAAGAGAAGAAAACAAAAAGGAGCTAATCAAAAGCTGGCAATGCAGCATTGATAATAAGCAAGATTGGAAGATCGTAAATGTAGCAGTACACGGGACTTCTGGGGGATGAATGGATTAGTTGAATTAAGTTATAGTTAGTATTAATGGCGGCACAAACTGATGCGCTAATTGGGAGCTATTCTTCTAACAATTTTTGAACTTCAAGCTTTAGTTCAGGCAGATGATTTGTTATAATTCCCCATATAATGTCATCGGAAACCGAGTCATATCCATGAATGATTCTGTTTCTTGTGTCAACAATTTTTCGTGAGTTGGAGAGGTCAATGAAGTTGTCCTTAGTAAGAATTCAGTTCATGGCTTCGCCGATGATCTCAATGTTTCTTTCTACTGCTCGTCTGGTTTTGAGGTCATTTTGATATGCAAAAAATTCTTTTGATGAATCTGACAAAAAGCTCTCTATTTCAATAATAGCATTTAATATATCGTAAAGCCAGGTCTTGATATTAATGTCATAAACCAGTTGCCTTTTTTGATTTATTGCCTTTCTAAAATACGGGTTTTTTATCGCCTTTTCTTCCAGGAGATCAATTGGCCGTTTTAAGATGTCTTGCAGTGAAAATTTGAGGTTGAAATAGTTGTCCGCGTAGTTGATAACGTCAATGCGGTCAAAGTCCACAATCAGATCAATATCGCTGGTTTGTGAGAATTGGTCAGTTAGCACCGACCCAAATGCATACAGGCTTTTCACCTTGTGATCCGTACAAAGTTTGTGAATGTCATTGCTATATTTATCGAGGAAACTCATTTATAAAATCAAAGATAAAAATATAGATTGGAATTTCCCATTTCGCGAATCCCCAAGCATGGCACCCAACACGCAAATTTATATTATAAGACGCCACTATTTTGGGGTTCTCAAAGAGAAGTGCCATCGATATTCAAACTAAAGAGAAGTGCCATCGATATTCAAACTTTTAACGTTATCCATTTTCAATTGTCGTTAGGATAACCGGATCATTAAAATTTGCATTTTTTTGCTCCCTGTGCTTTCTTTTTGCTTATTTTTTTATCCCAAAGCGTTGAGTTATTACCTACTTTCCGCCAACTTTCGTGGAACGGGCTGGTGTAAGTACCTAATTCCGGGCACTTTCTATCCACCCAAACCTCATTCTACCCCTAAATACCTCATTCTATAGAGAACCGCCTCCATTCTATATAGAATGAGCGCCATCCTATAGAGAATCAACTTCATTCTATATAGAACCAGCTCCATTCTATAGAGAATCAACTTCATTCTATATAGAACCAGCTCCATTTTATAGAGAACCAACCTCATTCTGTAGAGAATGACCTTTAGTGGGCTTTTTAAAGGTGTAATTAGGTTGACAACGCCCATGTTTGGAAGGTTTTTGGAAGGGTTTTGCAGCATTAGTCGTGATTGTTACCCTATTCAATTCACTTCTACAGTCAATTACGACTGTCTAAAGCAATAATCATGTTAGAGAAATAAGGTAACAAGGTTGCTTACTGTTACTTTAAGCTTTCCTTCTAAGGTTTACATTGGCTTAAAAATCTTAGTAGACAACCGAACCCGATTTTTGTAAACCTTATTACCTTACTTCTAACTTAATGACATTGAGTTGGTACTGGCGACAATTGAAGGTTGCCAACCTTGGAGACAGGTGCTTTTAAACTAAAACAAACTTATGGAAGGTTGGCAACCTTGCGACAACTATAATTGCTCACTTACTCCACTGCAAAAAAGATTCTGTATTAAAAGCTTCGTTGCATGTCTATGGATTTTTTGTTATAAATCTGAGATCCATTCTTTGGCTGCAACGATTTCATCCATTTTAAAACCCTTCGTGGGACATGGAATTAAGAACCCGAAAAAATCAGTAAAGTTTTTGATGCCATCTTTTTCAGTAACAATCGCGAGTTTTTTCCATTTGTTGAAATGTCTCAATCCCAGCAACCCGTCTTCTATCCATGCGCCAGCAGTATAATTTGTGATTGGTGTGTTTAGTACGAGCATATAACTAACCTTGCCATAAGCCATAGCCACTTTTTTAACCAGCGGATTTATTGTTTTATGATAATCGTCCCTGGTAACAATGCCCGTGGCACGAAAAGCGGTTACATGCGGGGGTAATCCTGGTAAGACTTCAATCATAAAATTATTTTAAAATGTAAAATATTTTTTAAGTCATTAGCAAGGTAAAGTTATAAATAACAAATCGAAGCAGGTAATTTCAGTGATATCATTTAGCCGAAAAATTCACCTTTTATTTCAATAGTATAAGGTAAGCAGCACAAGATTTGTGATCAAACCTTTTAATTTTTATTGCGCACACTCTCTATAAACTTTTCAACAGCCTTCCTGACGTTGGTCGCGCTGGTACGATGATTATTCACCAGCACTGAAAAAATCAATAGTTTATTTTTCTTTGTATATAAAAAACCACTTAGCGCCACTACGCCTGAAAGTGTGCCCGTTTTTACGAAGATGTAGCCGGCAGCATCTTTATAATAGCTTTTGATGGTACCGGTACCCCCTGTAGGTAAGATACCTTTTATTCTATCCATTCCAAATGCATTTTTCATTTTATTAAGTAGCGCAACAAAATCCTGCGGCGAAAATAAATTGTAATGGCTCAATCCCGAACCATCCACCCAATGCGGCGTTTGAGGAAGATCTTTGTAATCAGAATTTAATAATGTGTCAATAATTTTTTCATCATTCATCTCACCTAATAATTTTGCACTGACCATTAATAGACTTTGCTCTGCAAAAAAATTATCGCTCCTGTGCATCGTTATCTTTAAAAGTGAGTCGGTTGGTTGGGAATGAAATTCTTTCCAGTTATTAATATCCGTGTTATGGAAAGTATTGCTGCTGTAAACGGCTTTATGTAAAGTATCTTCTAAAATATCTATTAGTGTCGAATCACGGGACGTATAAAATGGAATGTCGACATTCCCCCGCAAGGAATCATTTCCTGAAATAAAAAAAGTATTGGAAGCAATATCTCTTTGAACAGAAGCATAATGTTCATTCTCTTTATTTGGTGATGGATGAACTATTTTATTTGAAAAATAGGCAGGTGAAACTTCAATACCGCCCAATCCATTGCTGAAAGTTGCTAAATTTTCGTACACCGGCATTACACTTCTTTCTGCGGCGTAATCATCATTAAAATCATTCCATGCCCATCCGTTTCCCCACCTGTTTTCTTTCCACAATGAGTTGTTTAATGCAATTACTTTGTTTGTATTTTTTAAAAATTGATAAGCAGGTTGATTTTCAAAATCGACTCCAAGAAAAGTCGGATCGCCACCTGGAACAATAAATAATGTATCACTGGTTTCTTTATACTTAAAAGCTGTGATGCTGTCGCCTAAATATTTCATAGCAGCAAAACAGGTAAATAATTTTGTATTGCTTGCGGGTACGAAATATTTATCGCCCTGGTAATTGTACCAATATTTTCCCGTGGCAGGTTCATAAATACTAATGCCTGTGTGTGCATAAATGAAAGCATCATTTTGCAGAATATCTGTCTTTGCTGACTTTTTAATTTTATAGCTGGCTGCGCAGGAAAATAAAATAGTGGAAAAAAAAATGAAGTAAAGAAGAGAATTTGTTTTCATGGTCTCAAAATACAAACAAATTAGTTCTCATAATTGTTAGTGGCAGATTCTGCTGTGATAACAATTTCCCCCAGGATTTGTAAAAGCTTTCTTTTAAAGATGGAAAATGGCACATGGTTTACTTGTTGATATGCAATACCCGCTGTGGGAAAGGAATGGCAATATCGTTTGCCTTGAAGAGTTCAAATATTTTTTGTCTTATATTTCCTTTAATATGTTCGGCGCCGAAAATCTCTTCTGTCCAAAAGAATACTGAAAAATTTAAGGATGATTCTCCATAGTCTGTAAAACGGGCAAAGGCAACGGGGAGTGCAAGAACACCTTTCTGTTGGGAAGCTGCTTCCTGTAATAATTTCATCACCTGTTTTATATCTGAAGAATAATCAACGCCCACGGTAACCTCAAACCTCGAGGCGATATGGTTATGTGTCCAGTTAATTAATTGGTTTCTCGTCAGATCCGTATTCGGGAGAATGATATAATTATCGTCCCTCGTTAATACGGTTGTTGTTCTCAAATTTATATCCTGCACTTTACAAACAAGACCATTAACTTCAATTACATCATTTACTTTTACGGATGAATCTACCAGTAAAATAATTCCGGAAACAAAATCACTGAAAAGGTTTTGAAGGCCTAATCCAATTCCAACAAGCAGCGCAGCAGAGCCTGCAATAAGAACGGACAAATTCAGACCCAACATTTGCAGGCCTATTGGAATTGATAGTACGAGTATGCAATATTTAATTAAACTATATAAGGCATACTTTTTTGCTACTTCAATCCGGTTTACTTTGTAGATGATTTTTTTTATAATACGAAGGATAAGAAAGACAACAATAAGGAAGATGATAAAAAATATTATCGTGGAAACTTTTATCGAATAGTCACCTAATTGAAACAAGGTATATTTAAAAAATTCTTTCATTTATTATTGTCCTGATATTTCTCCACACCGGGTTTAATACAAAGATGGTGTACTTATTTATAGATATTCATTTTTTATGTGTCCTGGCGAAAGATGAACTAAAAGATGCTCCTCAATAAAATTATCAAATGATTTTGTGTTTACTTTTCCTTCCGGCCAATAGAGATTGACTTTTTTCTCTGTCACATCATATTTTGCTGTGTATAAGGTGCCGAAGTTTTTTTCGTAATTGTAATTGTAAAGCGGAGCTTGCAGGAACCTTATCACAATAGCATCTGTTTTCATCTGCTGCTTTTGATGCATCTGCTCTAATATTTGTTTTCTTTCCTGTGTACCCGTTATAGCTGCATAATGATGCCAGTCAATAATTTCCTGTTGATTTCTTCATCTAAAGTATTGGATGTACTTGTATTCATAAATTTTAAGATAATTATTATTGAAAATAGCCGGAGGACTGGCTATGAATTTTGCTCTGGAACATTTATAGGCGGGTATTGTGATAAGCCAGAATATACTGAAAAAAAGGGAATAAAAAAAATATAATTTGATCACTTGAAACGTCAATCGGATAAAAAACCTAATCCCCTAAATTCTTTTTTTGCAGAAAATCTAACCTTTAGTATATACCGGCAATAAAGATTTTGGAAACTAAAGGCAATGAAATGTAAAGATGTTACCCGGGAAGAAATTAATGCTGTTATGCAAAAAAGTGTGGCTGGCATTTGTGGCTTGATCCGCATAACCCGACCACCATAACAGACTTTCTTAAAATTCCTCTATTCACTCATAGTTACTATTTCTATTTAGTAACTTCGCCGTTCTGTCATTTTGGCTACGAAATTTTTCTGCACCAAATTTGACAAAAGTAAATTTTCAATTATGTTTCATTTAATAAGAACTATATATGTCCGGGTTTCTTTCTAAATTATTTGGTGGCAGTAAAAGTGAAAAAGACGTAAAGGTAATTACACCTTATGTGGCTAAGATCAACGCTTTTTTTGACGAATATCAATCTTTTTCCAATGATGAATTGCGCAATAAGACCGTAGAGTTCAGGCAACGCATTAAAGAACATCTCACAGAAATCGATAATGAAATTAGTGCTAAAAAGGTGGAAGCGGAACAATTGGATTCTGTGGATATTTCAGGACGTGATCATATTTACCAGGAGGTGGATGCAATGGGCAAGCAAAGAGATAAGAAACTGGAAGAAATACTCCTTGATATTTTGCCGGAAGCATTTGCCGTAGTAAAAGAAACGGCGCGGCGTTTTAAAGATAACGCGGAGTTAGTATCTACCGCAACTGAGCTTGATACAACCTTCGCCATTACCAAAAAATATATAACGATAGATGGAGATAAAGCCATTTATAAAAATACCTGGATTGCAGGCGGAACTGAAATAACCTGGAATATGGTGCATTACGATGTGCAGCTAATCGGCGGTATCGTGTTGCATGAAGGTAAAATCGCGGAGATGGCTACCGGTGAAGGTAAAACGCTTGTATCCACCTTGCCGGCGTACCTGAATGCACTGGCCGGTCATGGTGTTCATATCGTAACCGTAAATGATTACCTGGCACGTCGCGATAGCGAGTGGAACGGTACTTTATTTGAATGGCTGGGTCTTACGGTGGATTGTATTGATAAGCATGAACCTAATAGTGATAATCGCCGGAAAGCATATAACAGTGATATTATATATGGCACCAATAATGAATTTGGCTTTGATTACCTGCGTGATAATATGGTGCACTCGCCCGATGAAATGGTACAGAGGAAGCACCATTTCGCTATGGTCGATGAAGTAGATAGTGTGTTAATTGATGATGCAAGAACGCCATTAATAATTTCGGGCCCGGTACCTCGTGGAGACCAGCAGGAATTTGACCAGATGAAGCCGCGTGTAGAAAAAATTGTGGAAGCCCAAAAGAAAGTTACCAGTGGATTTTTAATTGAAGCAAAGAAAAAAATTGCTGAAGGAAATGATGATCCGAAAGATGGCGGACTTTCATTGTTTCGTGCACACCGCGGCCTGCCAAAAAACGGCGCCCTCATTAAATATTTAAGTGAGCCGGGTATGCGGGTAAAATTGCAAAAAACTGAAAATTATTATCTCTCCGACCAGCAAAAAAATATGCCCACGGTTGATGAGGAACTTTATTTCCATATAGACGAGAAAAATAACCAGGTAGAACTTACGGATAAAGGAATAGCATTAATAACAAAGTCTGGCGAAGACCCCGAATTCTTTATTATGCCGGATATAGGTGTAAAACTTTCTGAAATTGAAAAAAGTAATATTTCAGCCGATGAAAAGTTGCAGCAGAAAGAAGTTTTACTTAACGATTATTCTGTAAAGGCGGATAGAATTCATACCGTACAGCAATTATTGAAAGCCTATACGCTCTTCGAAAATGATGTGGAATACGTGGTAATTGAGGGGCAGGTAAAAATTGTAGATGAACAGACGGGACGTATCATGGAAGGTCGCCGGTATTCAGATGGATTGCACCAGGCTATAGAAGCGAAGGAAAATGTAAAAATTGAAAGCGCTACGCAAACCTATGCTACCATTACGTTACAGAATTATTTCAGGATGTACCACAAGCTCGCGGGCATGACCGGTACCGCCGAAACAGAAGCCGCAGAATTTTGGAGTATTTATAAATTGGACGTAGTCTCTATCCCGACAAATGTGCCTGTTATCCGTGAGGATACTCAGGATCTCGTTTATAAAACCAAGCGGGAGAAATTTAAATCAGTGATAGAAGAAGTGGAAAAGATGCGTGCACAGGGAAGGCCCATACTGGTAGGTACTACTTCCGTGGAGGTAAGTGAATTGCTTAGCAGGATGATGAAGCAAAAAGGGATACCCCACAACGTGCTTAATGCCAAGCAACATGCAAAAGAAGCACAGGTAGTGGCGGAAGCAGGTCTGTCGGCAGCCGTAACCATTGCTACTAATATGGCGGGACGTGGTACAGATATTAAACTGGGATCCGGTGTAAAAGAAGCGGGGGGATTGGCTATATTAGGAACAGAAAGGCATGAAAGCCGTCGCGTAGACAGGCAGTTGCGGGGACGTGCGGGAAGGCAGGGCGATCCCGGTACTTCTATATTTTTCGTTTCGCTGGAAGATGACCTGATGCGCATGTTTGGTAGCGAACGAATTGCTTCTTTAATGGATAGAATGGGCTATAAAGAAGGGGAGGTAATTCAGCATAGCATGATTTCTAAAAGTATTGAGCGTGCGCAAAAGAAAGTGGAAGAGAATAATTTTGGCATCAGGAAAAGATTATTGGAATATGATGATGTAATGAATAAACAGCGTACCGTAATATATGGTAAACGTAACCATGCCCTATTTGGAGAAAGATTGGCTCTTGATCTTGATAACGCATTTTATTCTGTGGCCGAAGGCATTGTTATTTCTTTCAAAGAAATTAATAATCACGACGAATTCAAACTGGCAGTGATCATGAACTTTGGTGTTGATACGGAGATAACACAGGAAGACCTGGATAAGGACGATATCAACACGTTATCAAACAGGTTGTACTATGAAGCAAAAAATCACTACAACCAGAAAAATAAGCTGATGAATGAAACGACGCTGCCGGTAATCAAAAATATTCGCAGGGACCAGGGATCCCATATAGAAAATGTGGCTGTACCATTTACTGATGGAAAGAAAGCCATGCAGGCTGTTGCCAATCTTGATAAAACAATTGAGACCAATGGCGCGGAACTTACCAATGCACTGGAACGCAACATCAACCTGGCTTTGATAGATGATGCCTGGAAAGAGCATCTTCGTGCAATGGATGACCTGAGGCATAGTGTACAAACTGCCGGTTACGAACAAAAAGATCCGCTGGTAATTTACAAAATAGAGGCATTTAATGCCTTTAAGCAGATGGATGACCAGGTAAACAAAGACATTGTAAGTTTTCTTGCACATTGCAGCATACCCGTGGAGCAAAATCAAACCGGCAGAATTCATGAAGAAAGGAAAAGAAAAACTGATATGAGTAAAATGCGCCAGCGTAAAGAAGAATTCGCAGGTGATGGAGGTCCTGAATATCTACCGCAAGAGAATGAGTATAACGATCCTTCGGAAAGTATAAAACAGGAACCTATTAAAGTAGGCCCTAAAATTGGCAGAAATGATCCTTGCCCCTGCGGTAGTGGAAAGAAATACAAACAATGCCACGGAAGGGGGGAAGGGTAATAGTAGAATTGCAACTTCATTTCTATGTGAACTGCCAACACATTATATTAAAATAATGGTGTTCCTGGTGCGTAAACATTTATGGAATATTGCTAATTCTAATCATTACATCGTAAAAATCGACAGTCAAAAAATACCCTGGGTTACCTCATATTTCCTATCGGCATAATCAAAAAGGATGTATCCCGTTTCGTTTATTTCAGCCCATACTTAAACATATACCTGTCGGCAAGCTGGGTTTGTTTATTTGCTAAATTAATTTTCCTTCCTTGTATGAAGGCGAGGTCTACAACGCTGTGATCCATATCAAGAATATCGCCCTCACTTACGATGATGTTGGCATCTTTGCCCGCTTCGATAGAACCTGTCAGCGTATCAATCCCTAATATTTTTGCGGCATTGAGTGTAATGGCGCTTAATGCTTCTTCTTTGGTTAATCCATAAGCTGCCGCAGTGCCTGCATTAAACATCAGGTTTCTTCCACGGGTAGTTCCATCATAATCGGCCATGGCAAATAAGACCCCCGCTTTTTGTAAAAGATAAGGAGTTTTATATGGTTGGTCCACGTCATCATCCGCAGTAACCGGTAAAGAATGTTCCTGGCCAAGGATTACCGCGATATTATTTTGTTTTAATAATGGCGCAATCTGCCAGCTATCCGAACCGCCAACTACTACCACCTCAAAACCAAAATCTTTTGCAAAATCTATCGCCAGCAACATTTCTTTTACTGCATTACAATGGACAAAGAATTTTTGTTTTTTATCAAATAAATTTTTTGTGGCCTCGTAGTTCAAATTGGTTTCTTTATGAAACGGCTCTGCCAAATATGCTTTTGCCTGCCTGAAAAATGTTTTTACTGATGCTATCTGTTCCAATGCCTGCTTTACAGGGTCAGCCTGTGACGTACCGGCCCCTCCCCGAAGGCGTCTTTGGCTTGCCACCAATGAAGGCATATTGAAATGCATTTGCCCATCCAATTTGTAGGCAGCGTCTTCCCAGTTCCATGCGTCCAATTGTACTACACTTGATGTTCCCGAAATCAACTGGCGCGAACCACTTTCATCTTGCGGTAATACATTGGCGAGCAATATGCCGTTGCTTCGCAAAACATTGATCACCCTGGAATCCGCATTGTACGCAACAATCGAACGAACGGAAGGATTCATGGTGCCGAGTTCATTATAATCATTCGTGCCGGTTACACCTGAAGCAACTTCTTTAAGTCCGAGGTTGGTGATGGAACTGATCAAACCCGGATATACCTGCTTTCCTTTTACATCAAAAACGGTTGCATCGGCTGGAGGCAGCGTAAAGCCGGTGCCCACCTTTTCAATTTTTCCCTTATTGATCTCAATGGTAGCATCGTTAATGACCTGGCCGTTACCCACGTGAACGGTGGCATGTGTAATAAAAATAATTCCATTGTTTCCAGGAGCCGGGTAAATATCCGGTTGGGAAAATCCTCTTCCCCAAATTATAAATGTTATGATAAGGATGACTATCTTTTTCATTGGTATCTTTTTAAAAATTATTGATTAGATGAATTACTATCAGTGGAAGCGGAGCCGTCATCTTCGCAACGCAGCACTACCTGTTCACTTGCCCTGGCGCGAACTATTGGAGCCGCCCGATTTTTTTTCACCATTCAATTTTTGAATAAGCCTGTTGCGTTCCTGTGTTCTTCGTTCTCTCAGCATTTGATCTCTTTCACGGCTGTAGTAGATTATACCATCCACAATGGTAGTATGGGCAATAGCATAAATACTGAGCGGATCTTGCGTCCACATAACGAGGTCGGCATCCTTACCTACTTGTAAACTCCCTGTTTCGTTTTGTATATGAAGCATCGTCGCCGGATTGATGGTCACCATATCCAGGGCATCCTCTTCTGTCATGCCGCCGTACTTAACGCTTTTCGCAGCTTCCTGGTTGAGCCTCCTTGCCATTTCCGGATCATCAGAGTTGATAGCCACATTAAGACCTTCACGATGCATGATGTTGGCATTTTGTGGAATGGCATCTATCACCTCTGACTTATAATTCCACCAGTCACTGAATGTAGAGGCGTTGGCGCCATGCGCTTTTAATTTATCCGCTATTTTATATCCTTCCAGCACATGAGTGAATGTATTAAAACGAAAACCAAACTTGTCCGCGATGCGCATTGCAGAAGTGATTTCGCTTTGAACATAAGAATGGCAGGTGATAAAACGTTTTTTATTGAGGACTTCTACCAAGGCATCCAGCTCAAGATTTCTTCTTACCGGTAGCATTTTGCTGTTTTTTGGCCGGCTTTCATAAAGCCTCGTAGCTTTTTCATAGTCACGGGCACGCGTAAACGCATCGTTCATTACTTCTTCCACTCCCATACGGGTATCCGGAAAACGATTGTTATTTATAGTCCGGCTGTTCTTTACATTTTCTCCTAAAGCGAATTTTATGAATGGTGCTGCACCGGCGAATTTCAATGCGGTGTCATTTACGCCCCAGCGCAGTTTAATCAATTGTGTTTGTCCTCCAATGGTATTAGCACTTCCATGAAGAATATGTGCCGTAGTAACACCACCACTCAATTCGCGATATATGTTGATATCATCAGGATTTAGATTATCTCCTATGCGAACTTCAGAGGTGACAGACTGGCCCCCTTCATTAATGGAAACTGTGGCAATGTGAGAGTGTTCATCAACAATTCCGGGCGTAAGGTGTTTTCCTGTGCCGTCAATAATGATGGCCGTTGGTGAGCGTAAACCTTTACCGATAGCTGCAATTTTTCCATTCCTGACTAACAGGTCTGTATTCAATAAAACGCCTTCTTTTTCACAAGTCCAGACGGTAGCATTTTTGATGAGAATATCATGTTGCACAGGCATGGTCTCCCAGCCGTAGGCGCCAAATGGGTAATCAATTCCCCCTTCCGGTAACTCAATTTTCTTTTTTGCCGTGTCCTTTTTTTGCGGAATTTCTTTTACCAAAGATGCTGTCCAATAAAGCATGTTGCCTGAAGTATCCAGGCCATTACCCTGCCACACATCTCCATTGTTTACACCACTTAATCTTATCGAAGGATTTCCCACATTTATGCCTGGCAAAGGATGATCATTTATGTGATTGGGCTTCTGAAGCTGTTTATTTTCGGGTTTCTGATCATCGCCTGTGTTGGCGGTTGTTGCAAGGGAATCAATTATTTGAATTTTTATTGCAGAAGAGTCTGTTTTGGCCGGCGGGGCTTCTTGTATAATAATGGTGTCCTTTTTCCCAATCGCCTGTTTGTTGGGAGCCGCAACAGGAGAAAAAACAATCTGAACCAATTTGCCATCAGATGTAAATTGAGTGTTTAAAGTATCGGTGCCAATAACGGATGCAGACTTCAGGGATTTTACGTCCAAGGAATAATTTTGTGCGCCACCATTTTGACTATTGATTACCAGGTGATAAGTCGCGGCGACATTATTCCACTGGTCTTCGTTTACGGCATATTTTTCACCCTGTATCCAGTTTTGAAGTATTACCGATTTTTCGTCAAAAACCGGCTCGCTCGTAATAATGAAATTGGCTAATTTGCCCGGCGCTATACTTCCTGTTTCATCATATTCATTCAATAAAGTTGCCGGGTTTTTGGTAAGGGCTTCAAGAGCCGTTTTCTCTGAAAGACCTGCATCTATTGCCTTACGAAGATTGGTCATAAATGATTTTGCATCTTTCAGCCCATCAGCGGTAAGGCAAAAAGTAACATGCGCTTTTTCAAAAGCCGCAGGATTGGTGGGAGCCAGTTCCCAATTTTCCATATCTGCCAGGGAAACAAAACGGGCGGTATTGGGGTCAGACACATCCATTGCCTCCGGGAAGTTCAGTGGCAGGATAAAATTGGCTTGTATTGCGGCTATTTCTTTTATACGCTGGTATTCATTTCCGCCGGCTTTTAAAATATATTGTACACCGAACTCATTGGCTATCCTATTGGCACGCAGGCAATTCCATTTATCACCCGCATCAAAAACCTGGGGCAGGTTTTGGTCATTATTCCATGCTTCCAGGCTCAGGTTCCTGCCTTCTTCTGCCGGTTTGTTTTTATACCAGGCGGCATCCAGATACGTTTGGCGAATCAGTGCAATCATACCCATTAAGGACGAAGGATAATTCTGCGTAGAACTACCCTTGCTGAATGAATATTGAGCTGCCGCTTTTTCCTTTAGCATTACCAGGTTATCCGGCTGGTTGGCCAGGGTTACCAAAGCGCCCGTACCGCGGGCTATTCCATCCTGCAGGTGCGTAAGTACCGTTCCAAAACCTGCGTCTCGTAATGGCCCCGCGTCTTTATCATTGGCATCAAAAAGGTCAGCGGCATTCACTTCCGGTTTTATTGCCTCGTTCCAGCCAAACGCTCCCGCTGTATTAGAGGTAAACTGGTAACCTGAAAAAGCGCTGCGGCGGCCGGCATTTTTTTGCGGAGCGTTGATACCGTAATCGCTGAACAGGTCAATGAAGGAAGGGTAAATATATTTTCCTTTGCAATCAATAACCACGGCATCTTTCGGAAGCGAAATATTGTTTCCGACAGCAACTATTTTTTTATTGCGTATAACCAATGTTGCATTGGTAAGAGTATCGGAGGCATCTAGTACAATAGTTGCCCTGGTAAAAGCAAAAGAGCCCTCTATAGGATTGGAAATTCCGTTTACCGGGAAAGTTGCCTGTGCACGGGTTTGTGTTATGAACAATAAGCTTACTACAGTTGCCAATGCTACCGGCAACAGAACTTTGGACGTTCTCATGGAGTTAATTTTATTAAAAGGTTGAAGATATAAATAAGTTAAATCCCTATCTTCATTTTTTTATAAAGGGTTATTTAATGAACATAGCGCATTACATAGATCACACTGTATTAAAACCAACTACCCTGTTGGCTGAGGTTGAAAAGATTTGTTCAGAGGCGGTGCAATATCAATTTGCTGCCGTTTGCATTCCGCCTTTGTTTGTACAGAAAGTTAAAGGGATTTTAAAGAATTATGATGTTAAAACCGCTACTGTTATTGGCTTTCCTTTTGGCTACAATGCCATCGAGGCTAAGGTTGCAGAGATTGTTTTAGCAATGGTTGATGGAGCAGATGAACTGGATATGGTCATTAATATTTCCGCCATAAAAAACAATGACTGGAATTTTATTGCCAGTGAAATCAATACGATTATGCCGATCGTTAAAAATAAAAATAAAGTAATAAAGGTTATTATTGAAAGTGGAATTTTAACTGATGATGAGATTATTAAATGTTGCGATATTTATGGGGCCGCGGGCGTAGATTACGTAAAAACATCAACCGGCTATGCAGAAAAAGGCGCCACCCTTCATGCCGTCAAACTGATGAGAGCACATCTGGCAGATCACATACAAATTAAAGCCAGCGGAGGTATTAAAACGTACCAGTTTGCAAAAGAATTAATAGAGGCGGGCGCTTCAAGATTGGGTTGCAGCAGCAGTGTACAAATTGTAAAAGAAAGTGTAGCTTAAAAAAATATTAAAATTTTAATCCCTTACAACCCAAATCTTTACAAAGTTGTCTGTAATGTCATTCAAAGATGGTAACAATGGTATTGTTTTTGTCTGTTTACCCACATAAAATTATGAAGTACTTATTTATTTTACTTTTTGTTTCAATAAGTTCCCGGGGTAAAGCCCAGCTAAGGGATTCACTGGATGAGAATAAAGTAGTGGTGCACCAGGATTATCGCCTGGGTATTTTAGCAAAAAGAGAAGCAGATATTAATACCGCCATTTTAAAGGAAGAGGCGAAAATTGGTAAAGGCTTCCGGCTTATGATATTGAATACAAATGATCGCGGATACGCTATGAGAGTAAGGGGTGACCTTCTTCAGAAATATCCTGATCAAAAAACGTATATGTGGTTTGCAAATCCTTATATCAAGATCAAATTTGGTAATTTTAAAACCAAAGAGGAAGCGGAGCCTTATAAAAGGGAAATTACCAAAATGCTGGATGGCGCTACCATTTATTATCTTCCGGAAAATATCGAGGTAAAACCGGATAAAGACTTTAACCCGGACGATATGAACTGAGTACACCGGGATAATTAATATTTTTTAAAAGAGTTTCATTAGTGAAACTCTTTTATTTTTGACATAATGAATGGTATGGCTTTTAATAAAATTGTAGAATGATAAAAGATATCATAAAGAATTTGGCCGCAAAGTATGCAAACGAATTTATTGGCATCCGTCATCACCTCCATGCCCATCCTGAATTGAGTTTCAGGGAATATGAAACCTCAAAATATATCCAGGAAAAATTGAAATGCTGGGATATTGAATATCAGGTTATGGCAACAACCGGTGTTGTTGGAATTATTAACGGAAAGGATGCAGGCGATAAAATTATTGCGCTACGGGCCGATATGGATGCGCTGCCGATTAAAGAACTGAATGATGTTGACTATAGATCACAGAATGATGGGATAATGCATGCCTGCGGCCACGATGTTCATACAACCTGTCTCCTGGGGGCTGCAAAAATTTTAAATGAATTAAGGGATGAATGGACCGGTACTATAAAATTAATTTTTCAGCCCGGCGAAGAAAAAAATCCCGGCGGAGCAAGTTTGTTGATAAAAGAAGGTGTGTTAGAGAATCCCGTTCCGGGAGCCATTTTCGCTTTGCATGTTCATCCCGGTTTGCCGGTTGGAGCGCTAAGCTTCCGTAGTGGGATGGTAATGGCAAGTGCAGATGAAATTTATATAACCATCAAAGGGAAGGGTGGACATGCGGCAGCGCCAAACCTTACAGCAGATACGATACTCATAGCTTCACAACTTGTTGTAAACCTCCAGCAGGTTATTAGCAGAATGAATGATCCCTTCAATCCTTCGGTATTATCGATTACCTCTATACAGGGCGGCAATACAACCAACGTTATTCCTGCTGAAGTGAAACTGATAGGAACCTTCCGGGCAATGAATGAAGACTGGAGATTTAAGGCTCACGAACTGATAAAAAAAATTTGCCGGCATACTGCCGAAATGGGGGGCGCTGCCATTGACGTTCTTATTGATGTCGGGTATCCTTTTGTAACCAATAATGAACAGCTTACTGTGATGGCCAAACGAAAAGCCATTGAGTTTGCCGGCATTGCGAACGTTGGGGAAACCGAGATACGCATGGGGGCGGAAGATTTCGCATTTTATTCTCATTTGATGCCTGCATGCTTTTTTAGGCTGGGGGTCGGAAACAAAGAAAAAAATATAACTTCCGGGGTACATACCCCAACTTTTAACATTGATGAACGTGCCATTGAACATGGTATCGGCATTATGGCATGGCTGGGCGCTTCGACATCAATTACATGAATCCACCACATTAAGTATCTTTACGACCGGAAAAAGAAAATGCGGGCCTGGTTATAGGCAATTTTAATATTCAATATGCAAAAAAATCTTCGAAAACAGGAAGCCCTCGATTATCATTCAAAAGGAAGACCGGGTAAAATAGAAGTAATTCCCACAAAAGCTACCAAAACACAGCGGGATCTTTCCCTGGCTTATTCACCCGGTGTGGCCATTCCCTGTTTGGAAATTAAGGAAAACCCTGAATCAGTTTATCAATATACCGCTAAGGGTAACCTGGTTGGTGTAATAAGTAACGGCACTGCGGTTTTAGGGTTAGGTGACATAGGGCCTGAAGCCGGCAAACCGGTGATGGAAGGCAAGGGTGTGCTATTCAAGATTTTTGCAGATATAGATGTTTTTGATATAGAAATCAATGAAAAAGACCCGGTAAAATTTGTAGAAATAGTCGCCGCGCTGGAACCTACTTTTGGGGGGATTAACCTGGAAGACATAAAAGCGCCTGAATGTTTTTACATCGAAAAAATGTTGAAAGAAAAATTGAAGATTCCGGTTATGCACGATGATCAGCATGGCACCGCTATTATAAGTTCTGCCGCCTTATTAAATGCACTGGAAATTCAGCGAAAGAAAATTGATCGCGTAAAATTTGTAGTAAATGGCGCTGGTGCTGCCGCGCTGGCCTGTGTACAACTCTACGAAGCATTAGGCGCAAAGGCTGCTAATTTTATCATGTTCGACAGAACAGGAGTTATCCATGCGGACAGGCCCGGTCTTGATGAAATAAAGAAAAGATTCGCACATACGAAAAATTCCCATTTAACGCTTGCGGATGCCATGAAAGATGCTGACGTTTTCATCGGGCTTAGTGTTGGTAATGTTATTACTCCCGAGATGGTAAAGAGTATGGCAAAAAATCCTATCGTTTTTGCCATGGCCAACCCGGACCCGGAAATAACCTATGACCAGGCAATAGGAGCGAGGAAAGACCTTATCATGGCTACGGGCAGAAGCGATTATCCAAACCAGGTAAATAATGTCCTTGGCTTTCCCTATATTTTTAGGGGGGCATTGGATGTGAGGGCCACGCAGATAAATGAGGCTATGAAACTGGCTGCGGTAAAGGCTTTGGCGGAACTGGCCAAATCTACGGTGCCGGATATTGTAATACTGGCTTATAATGAAAAAAGTATTGTTTTCGGCCCCAATTATATTATTCCCAAGCCGCTGGATAACCGGCTTCTTTCAACGGTGGCACCGGCAGTCGCCAAAGCAGCCATGGACAGTGGCGTGGCGCGTGAGCCCATAACTGACTGGGCAGAATATACTAATACATTAAATGAACGGCTCGGTATTGATAACCAGTTATTTCGCGTAATCGGTAATAAAGCACGAAAAAATCCGAAAAGAGTAGTATTCGCCGAGGCTGAAAATCAGAAAATATTGAAGACTGCACAGATGGTGCAGGATGATGGTTTCGCATATCCCATACTGTTAGGTGATCCAAAAATTATTGCACAAATTGCTTTGGAAAACGGTATTGACCTGGAAGGAATACCCATAATTGATCCCAAGAGTGACGAAGCAGAAGAAAAAAGGAACAGGTACAGTGAGTTATTTTTTGCCAAACGCCAACGTAAGGGCTTCAATTATTATGAATCAAAAAAAATGATGAAAGATCGTTTATATTTTGGTTGTATGATGGTGGAAACCGGCGAGGCAGATGCGATGATATCCGGGCTTTCTAAAAATTATCCTGATACTATCCGGCCTGCATTGCAAATTATCGGGCTCGAAGAAGGCTCTAAGAAAGTAGCGGGGATGTATATTGTTATGACCAAAAAAGGCCCGATATTTCTTGCCGATACTACCGTAAATTTCAATCCAACGGCAGAAGAACTTGCCGATATAACCTTAATGGTAGCCAAAGAGGTAAAAAACTTTGGCATCACGCCCTGTATTGCCATGATCAGTTATTCTAACTTTGGCAGCAGCAATTCCCCTGAAGCAAAATTAGTTGCCCAGGCAAGGGAAATAGTAAAACAGAAAGAACCTTCGCTGATTGTTGATGGCGAGGTACAGGCAAATGTGGCATTCAATAAAGAAGTTATTAAAGATAATTATCCCTTTAGTGAACTTATCGATAAAGATGTCAATGTGCTTATTTTCCCCAACCTTGCTGCCGGTAACGTAGCGTATAACCTCTTACAGGAAGTCGGTGGATTTGATGCCATAGGGCCAATATTGCTGGGACTTAGCAAGCCGGTTCATATCCTTCAACTGGGAAGCCAGGTACGAAGTATATTTAATATGGTTTTAATTGCAGTAATAGATGCGCAAATAAAGTGTACTAACAAAAAAGGAGCGGATGCCAAACTCGCAAGCAGGTGGAAAAAGCTACATAAAATTGCCCCGGAAGTATAGAGTGAAAAATTTTCTTTAGTTAGCTGCAGGCTTCATTAAAATTTATAATTTATCAGATGACATTATTTTCCACTATTGGCAGTTATCTTTTATTGATAAAAGGTATGTTCACCAAGCCAGAGAATTTTAAAATGTACTGGAAAGAACTCATGCACCAGTCTGTGGAAATCGGGATGGGCTCATTGGGAATCGTTGCGGTAATTTCTGTATTTATGGGTGCAGTAAGTGCCGTTCAAACTGCGTACCAGCTCACCAGTCCTATTCTCCCAAAAGAAACGATTGCGCAAATTGTTCGCGATACAGTCATCCTGGAATTTGCACCTACTTTGGTATGTATTGTACTGGCAGGTGTTATCGGCAGTAAAATTGCCGGAGAACTTGGTAACATGCGGGTTAGCGAGCAGATCGACGCGCTTGAAATCATGGGTATCAATACCAAGTCGTACCTGGTATTACCAAAAATAGTTGCCGCATTGATAACGATTCCGTTGCTCGTGGTGCTTGCCATGGTATTGGGTATTTATGGTGGCAGGTTGGCCGGTAGCCTGGGTGGAATCCTTTCAACAGACACTTATGATAAGGGATTAATTGAAAATTTTGTTTCGAAAAATGTATGGTTTGCCCTTGCCAAAGCCTATACATTTGCTTTTATTATAAGCAGCGTTTCGTCTTTTTATGGTTACCATGTAAAGGGGGGAGCCCTGGAAATAGGCAGGGCCAGTACTACTGCAGTAATTACAAGTTGCATCCTCATATTGTTTGCGGACTATATACTTGCGTCGTTTCTGCTATGATAAGCCGGTTAAAAGAGATTGTTACCGGCTGATAACATGAAACTTTTTAAAAACTGCTAATGTTATTTTTACAGGAAGTCTGAATAGTTATTCCCTGGATTTTAATATTGAGTTTGCATAACATTTAATTGCATTTACTATGATAGAAATAAAGAATGTGAGCAAAAGTTTTGGAGATAAGGAAATCCTTAATGGCGTGAGTGCAATAATGGATACAGGAAAAACCAATCTCATCATTGGAACAAGTGGCAGTGGCAAAACAGTTTTACAAAAGTGTATGGTAGGTTTATTTGAAGTGGACAACGGTGAAATAATTTTTGATGGCAGGAGCCTGACTAACATGGAGGAAGAAGGCCGTAAGGAATTGCGCCAGCAGATTGGTATGCTTTTCCAGGGCTCTGCACTCTTTGACAGTATGTCGGTTGAACAGAATGTAAAATTTCCGCTTGATATGTTTACGAACTGGAATCATGCAAAAAAAATCGCGAGGGTAAATGATGTGCTTGATAGGGTAAATTTAAAAGATACCAATAAAAAATTTCCGGCAGAGATAAGTGGTGGCATGAAAAAAAGAGTAGGCATTGCCAGGGCAATCGTTTTGAAACCAAAATATTTATTTTGTGATGAGCCCAATTCGGGTCTCGACCCCCAGACTTCTATGTTAATAGATTTATTAATTCATGAAATTACCAAAGAATACAACATTACCACCGTGATCAATACTCATGATATGAATAGTGTTATGGAAATTGGCGAAAATATTCTGTATCTCTATGATGGAAAAAAAGAATGGGAAGGGAATAATAAAGAAATTATTTTCAATAAGCACGAAAAATTGAACGAGTTCATATTTGCATCGGCATTTTTACGCGATGCAAAAGACATGAGAATGCTTGAGGAAAAAGGTATTATCGATAACGACAGGAATATGGAAGAGATCTTGCGGGATGGCGGAGCCAACCTGGTAATTGATGAGGCCGACCAGGTAAAGCCCGGGGAAAAAAGTTAATGATTATTTAATAACCTGGAACTTACCCGACTCCACTATAATTCCCTGGGCATTCCGTAGTTGAAAAATGTAAACGCCCCGGTAAAAATCGGTAAGCGACAAAGTGATTTTTTTTTCTGTTGCTTTGAGTTCAATTATCTTTTTGCCGATAAAATTGTAAATAAGAAGAGAATATGATTTATCATAGTCTCCTTTGAACTCAAAATTTATAGAGCTTACTGCAGGGTTGGGATAAAATTTAACAGTTTGTTGTACATAATCATTGGCAAATCCAGGTTTAACCTGGGCGATGCTGTTGAAATGAAAACCTGCAATTAAAAGAAATATGTAAAAAATTCTTTTCAATATCTTATTTAGGTTATTCGTTTAAAGTTACAACATTTACAATAGGATAAAAAAGCAATATTCTATTTTACATCAACATTAATAAAAACTTATGCAGTAAACAAACGCCGATACTTTCCGGTAAATTGTGTTACAAAACGGAAAATAGGTAAAAAGGCTGCTATTATTATAACGAAAAACCATTAATTGAGGTTTGCCAGGCACTTTTCAATCGCTGAATAACCGGGTTCCTCGCCCGCGTTTTCAAGCACTTCGACATACTGAACCTTACCGGATTTATCAATTACAAAAGCACTCCGCTTGCTGACACCTTTCATATCCATAGAGAAAGTTTCGTAAAGGCAACCATACTTTTCAGATACGGTTTTATTAAAATCACTTAGAAGGGGAAAATTGAGTTTTTGAACTTCTTTAAATTTTGCCAGGGTTTGCGGGGAATCCACCGATATGGCTACAACGCTTGCCTTACTGTTATTATACTTGCCGATATTGTCTCTCACATTGCAAAGCTCTTTGGTGCAAACACTTGTAAAGGCAAGTGGAAAAAACAGTAGTACCACATTTTTATCGTGGTAGTCACTAAGTGAAATCTTTGTTTTATCCGAACTGTATAAAGTAAAATCAGGGGCTATTGAGCCAACTTCAATTTTCATATGTATGTAAGTTTAATTGCGCAAAAATAAATGATTAAATTTTCTTTATGGGGAACATTCGACCCGGCAGGATTGATGTAATTAAAATAGTATGGTGAACTCCGTTTAGGTAAGATTGTCCACTTTTGAGTATTACCCCTAATTCGGTAGGGAAAGATATAATGAAAAAGGGAGCGCTACCATACTTCATAAGAAAGCAATTCATTTTCAATTTTAATACGATGCCCTTCTTTTATTAAATAAATACATGCCGCTGCCGTAATAGCAGTGGCTGTAAAAAAAATTAATACACTTTTTTCTTTTTTTATTTTTTTAATACGACTTGCGTTCCCCATATACTGATGATTTCAAAAATATTTAATTACCTGTAAATTAGGAAAAATCATGCCATAAGAAAAATCATTGCTTGAGAAAAATAATTATTGGTTAAAAATATTTACCGGTAAAATGATTTCCCAACGGTTTCTTCCGTTCGTGCCAAAAATGTCATTATCCAAAAGACGTGTGTACCGCACTCCGGCCGAGATGCTTGCCTCATTCCACCACCTGGTATCAAAAGTGATTTCGGCTCCCATCGAACGAAATGTGGCCGTGAATTTATTCCCATTAGTATAAAAATGATTTGCTTTTGTATGATCATAAAATAAATTGGTTCTTACCCGGAGAAGGTAAAAAATATTGCCAAACCCCGCATCAGGATACAATAAAGGCAGGTGGTAATCAATTCCCCATTTGTACATTTCGTATAAATTTATTGAACTGTAACCCCTTGAAAAAGGAAAACCGCTGGAAAAATTTATCTCCCCGATCGAATCTTTTTTAAGGTATGCACCATTTACTATAATGCTGTGATTTTTTAAGAAGCCCGGTAAATATAAGTTTCCATTGGCTACAAACTGGAAGCCATTATAATGTGAAACCGGGGCTTTATAAGTAATACGGATCGTTTGAGCAAACTTCGGAAAGATCTGTTGTAATGTTTTCTGAACCTGGTGAGAGAAGGAGGCGAAACTACTAATATAGCTGTATGCAATTTTGCCCAGTGTATCTTTATGTGCGCCCTTAAAATTACTTTGATTGTATACATATTGAGATCCAAGGTTTATATAAGTAAACGAACGTCCCTTGCTCAGGTTTAATGGAATATTAAATCCTGCAAAAGGTTCCAGTTCATTAAAATCGGCCTGCTTCCCATGATACAGTGTACGCCGGTCAAATGTATAATTAACGCCGGCCGACAGGAAGGGAAACCAACCTCCATAGGTGGCACTGTAACCAAGTGTTTTAAATTTTTCAGCACGGTCGTAGGTAAAAGCAAGTTGCGATTGAAAAGTATTCAGGATGTTTTCTCCCAGCAGCTTCAAAGTATATTGCGGGTCATCGGCTGCCGGTTCAATACTATGAAAATTAAAAAGTTTGAATCCTTTGGAATATTTAGTAACCGAAAAAGAATCATTAGGAACACGATACAATAAATTGGAATTGGTTTTTTGTAAAGCGGTGATGCCAAAGCCGGATGTATTTTTATCAAAGTATGCTGTTTTCACTTCCTTGAATTGTACCTGGTTTTTGGCAACTTCTTTTAAGCGGTATCCTTCGGCGGTGAAAGCACTCCAAACTATATGGCCATCATTCACTGAAGGCTGGTACCTGCCAATACCTTCCTCTCCTGCACTATAATTGATACGCCATAATTTTTCATTGGAAAATGTGTACGCAAACAATTCATCATTTTTCTGGTAAGAATAAGAAAAATAAATGGTATCATCTTGTACATAAGGAAATCCGATTACGCTGTAAGTAAACGGGGTAAGGTATTTTGTTTCGTCATTGTTTATATCAATAACAGCAAGCGCCATTTCGCCCGAGGAATTTCTTACAGCGCTGATAATTTTATCATCGTTATAAAATTTAGGATAAGTGTAAAAAAGACGATCCGGATTTGAAATTATTTTTACAATCTCTCCCGAAACGGCATTCAGCACATGTAAAGCGCATGCAGTATTAGTAGCCTCATATACAGCAATTACTTTTTTGCCACTTTCATTTATATCAGGGGAAAAATATTTTGTATGGTTAGTAAGCATTTGTTGTTTTCCACTAGCTACATCAAGAATGCGTAAATCGCTGTAATCACGATAGCCCCATCTTACATCCGGCCGGTAGGAAGCATAAATAATTTTGCCGTTTTTATAGCTGAATTGCCCATCAAATGAATAATCGCGGATCCTTATTTTTTCATCCTTGTTACCTGTACGTAAAACAAATTCGGGTATTTGCCGGTAACCGCTTTTTACAAAGATTATTGAATCATTTCCAATATATGCAGGATAGGTTTCATCTAAATAAGTTTGAGATTTTGTGGAATTTATTGCACAGGTGTTTTCGGGATTAAATTCTTTTTTAAAAAAATTAAAAGCTCCATTTCTGAAAGTCACATAATCTTCTCCGGAATATTTTTTTATAGCTCGTTGGAATGGATACAATAATCCTTTGAAAGAGGCAGCATCGTGGGTAACATTTTCCCAAAAGGTATCACCATACTTTTCCCTGCCGTAGGCAACCAGTAAATATCCAAGTGGATAGTGATTGGGTACGAAATCTTTGTAAGACCCATTCCTGAGTTTCATCCAGCTATACTGCTTTCCTTCTTTCCAAAGCGAACGGTACCCATTGTAAAAAAAAGGAAGGCTTCCACGGCCTTGTTTGCTCACATTGGTTTCGTTATATACGGCGTCACCTTCATAAAACCAGTTGGGAATAGCGGCATTATTTACCAGGGCTTGCCCTTCATCTCCAAAAAGATCATAAAAGAGTTTGGAAAGCCCGACATTGAAATTATTATACTGTTGCACATGGCGGTATTCGTGAATGGTGAGTTGGTCGGGCCAGGAAAGGCTGCCGAGTTCAAAACTATTTTGCAATGGCGTAATTAAGAATTCACTTCTGAAAGGTCCAAGGCCTACGTATCCATTGGAAACAGTCGTTTGGTTTTGAAGCACCAGGTTAATTTTTTTGAATTTTTTCCCAATAGTATATTGCATGGGGCCATTCATAAATAAAATAATATTGGAAACTCTTTCAGCAGTAAAATCCAGCCCGGCGGGGAAAATGATCCTTGCCAACGGAGTGTTAATTTGTTTCCATCGTAAAGAGGGGGGGGTGCCTCCAAAAATTTGAGAAACTCCCTTACTGCCTGCCATCAATATCACCAATAATATCCAAAATTTTTTAAAGTAATACATAGAATTTTTTACGGAAGATGAAGATATGTAAAATGCCTTTCATCTGCCTCAATTAAGCTTTTAAACCGGGGAGTTTAAAATGATCTTATCGTTCATAATAATCTGCATTTTATTTCGTTCTTGTTAAGGAAATGCGGACTATAAATTTTTGTTTTCTTAATTGCTATTTTATTGGAACACAAATATTAAATACAAGCATTTTTCGGGAATCGTATTTTAGGTCCCGGAAACCTTAGATAAGTGCATCGTAATATGGGATGCCTTTTTTTAATATTCTTATCCATCCAAATTTGAAAAACCAAAGACACCTTATCTTAAGACTTACAAGGGCATTCGCTAAAAAACTTGTTCTGATTGTGATATTGCTATTGGCAACTATCTTTTGCCAGTCTCAACTTCATGCTGATTTTATTGCTACCCCGGATGCAGGCTGTGCGCCCCTTGTTGTAAATTTTGATGATTTTTCCTCCGGACATCCATCTTCATGGAAATGGGATCTGGGAAACGGAACAACCTCTTTTTTACAAAATCCATCTGCCACCTATTTTATTCCCGGTGAATACAATATAACCCTTATTGTTAAAAATGCTCAAGGGGAAGATTTTATTGTGAAAAGTGGTTTTATTAAAGTGTATGCGTCTCCCCAGGTTAATTTTTCAGGAACGCCTCAATCTGGATGCTTTCCACTGCCCGCACAGTTTACAGATCTCACCGATGCAGGCAGCGGAACAACTGCCCAATGGGAGTGGGATTTTGGTGATGGAGAACTTTCAACAGGTCAAAACCCAAAGCATACCTACCTGGCAGCAGGAAATTATAATATTTCCTTGCGGGCATCCAATAATTTTGGTTGTGTTAATTCTGCAACCAAGCCAGGGTATATTACCATTAGTAGCGGCATAAACGCCGGCTTTACCAATACACTCCCTGCTTCCTGTAATCAATCAGCTACCATACAATTTACCGATACGTCGTCAGGAGTCGGTGTACTTTCGTATCAATGGCAATTTGGTGACGGCGCCACATCAGTTCTTAAAGATCCTTCCCATGCTTACAACGTGGGGAGTTATACGGTTAGCCTCATTGTTTTCAACTCTAACGGATGTTCTGACACGATCACAAAACCCAATCTAATTACATTAGGCAATGTAAAAGCCGATTTTTCAGCGCCTGCAATTATATGCCAGGGAAGTAATGTGGATTTTTTAAATACCAGTAGCCCCACTCCTTCTGCCGCCTCATGGAATTTCGGAGATGGTACCACGTCAGGCGTTATAAGCCCGGTAAAAGCTTTTGCGAATCCGGGATACTATAGCATAAAAATGATTGGCACATTTGGAGCCTGTAAAGATTCTGTCACCAGGCCGGTTAAGGTCGCGGCTAAATCTGTAATAGATTTTACAGCCACCCCCGTAGTTTCCTGTAGTGTACCGATAACAGTAAATTTTTCCGATAGTTCTATCGGCGCCAATGCAGTATCCTGGGATTTTGGTGATGGAACTTCTTCAGATCTTCCCAACCCCTCTCATACTTATGTGAAAGAAGGATTTTACTCCGTAAACCTGGCCGTGACAAATGATGCAGGATGTACGAACAGCCTGGTAAAAAAAGATTTTATAAAAATTAAATCGCCTGTTGTTTCGATAAATAATCTTCCCCAGAAAGGCTGCGCCCCACTTACGCACACTTTTACGGCGGCGGTAACTTCAATAGACCCGGTAATAAAATATCTATGGGATTTTGGTGATGGAACTACTTCTGTATTATCGTCCCCCACTCATATTTATACAATTCCGGGGGTATACGACGTTACCCTGTTCTATTCAACATCTTCCGGCTGTACCGACAGTGTAAAAGTAATTCGTGGGATATTAGTTGGTTCCAGGCCTGGAATGAATTTCTCCGCTAACCCACGTGATGTTTGCGCTGAAACAAAAGTCAATTTTACCGATCTTTCCACCGGAAACCCTGATGAATGGCTTTGGCTATTCGGTGATGGTTCCGTTTCAGTTGCTAAAAACCCGGAACATTTATACAACGATTCGGGTTATTTTGCCGTAACATTAATAGCCATCAATAATGGATGCGCCGACACGCTGGTAGTGCCTAAATACATCCATGTAAAACCTCCTATTGCGAAGTTTACATATACCACTACCTGTGGCCAGGCCGGGCATGTTGTATTCACAGATGCGTCCATCGGCGCCGACACCTGGAAATGGGACTTTGATGATGGCAGTTATTCAACCGCGCAAAATCCGGTGCACGATTATACCGTATCAGGCGTATACACCGTTCAGCTTACCGTGACAAACAATACTACCGGTTGCGCTTATACGAAAATAGATGTCGTAAATGTGTTAAAAGAAATTGCGGATTTCACTTCAAATGTTACCGCTGTTTGTAAAAACACACCGGTTATTTTCAACACCCTGAACAGCATTCCAGCCAACATCGGCTCATATACCTGGAGATTCGGGGATGGTACAACAGTTACCGGTACTTCCAATTCAATAAGTCACAGTTACAAGGGATCGGGAAGTTTTAATGTAACCCTGGTTTTAAATATTAAAAATGGCTGCAAGGATTCTATCGTAAAACCCCTGGCTATACAGGTTGATGGCCCGTCTGCCGTTTTCAGAACAGTAAATCCGGGAGCATGTGAAAATACTGCGGTGACTTTCATTGACAGTTCTTATCCTAACAGCACTCATGCCATTGTACAATGGCAATGGAACTGGGGAGATGGCTTAACACAAAATATAAACGGCCCGGTTGTTCAACATACCTATACTGCTCCAGGCAGCTATTCTGTTTCGCTTAAAGTTACTGATCACAATGGATGTACTGACAGTATCCGGCACCTTAATACGGTGGTTATTTCTAAACCCGTAGCCACATTTAAGGGAGACACCCTGTCCTGTACTTCGCATCCTGTCGCCCTTACAAATTTATCAACAGGACCAAAGCTTACCTATCTCTGGAACTTTGGAGATGGGGCAACTTCCTCACAACTTAATCCTGTTCACACTTATAACACAGAAGGAAGCTATACGGTAAGTCTTTCTATTAATGATCAGTATGGTTGTAGTGATTTTATTTCTAAAACAAATTATGTACGGATTGCCGATGCAAGAGCAGATTTTAGTGTAAGTGATACAGTTGGAAATTGCCCGCCTTTAGTGGTAAATTTTACCAATACCGCTACAAATTACAGTAGCATTATATGGAATTTTGGAGACGGATCGACATCGTCCTCTTTTAGCCCTTCTCATTTTTATGCAACTCCGGGCACATTCCATGCGGTATTAACGGTCAAAGGCCCCGGTGGATGTACTGACCAAAAAAGTGTTCAAATAAGAGTAAAGGGTCCTACCGGTTCATTTGCCTACACCAATATTTCAGGTTGTAAACCCTTGCAAACAAATTTTAAAGCTACTACGGCGCCACATACTTCTTTTGTGTGGGATTTTAGCGATGGCACTACCTTGGTAACTCCTGATTCAATTGTATCTCATTCATTCAAAACGGCGGGAGCCTATTTACCAAAGATGATATTGGTAGATGCACAGGGCTGTAAGGTTCCTGTTACCGGCAAAGACTCTATTAAAGTTTTTGAGGTATTTGCCTCATTCACAAATCCCATTGCTACCTTATGCGATTCCGGGAGGATTGCATTCACTAATACCAGCAGCGGCAATGACATTGTTACCGATTTCCTCTGGGACTTTGGCGATAAAACAACTTCTGTATTGCCCAACCCAGAACATAATTACGCGGACACCGGGCTCTATGTGGCGAAACTTTTCGTTACATCAAAAAACGGTTGCACAGATTCGGTTACTATGCTGTCACCGGTAAAAATTGTTAACAGTCCGAAGATTTCTATTGGAGGCAGCCCGGGAGCCTGTACGCCGGCCTTGTTAACATTTACCGGGATTATTTCAGTACCGGATACTTCCTCTCTACGCTGGAAATGGGATTTTGCCAACGGTAATGTGTCCACGCTGCAGAATCCTCCAGCTCAAATATTTTTGAATACAGGTACCTATTCAGTTCATGCTGTTGCAACCAACAGCAGTGGTTGTAACGATACAGTTATAAAAGTGGTGGAAGCCTACCCGATTCCTGATTTACAGCCCACGAATGATACCACGTTGTGCAAGGGGAAATCCCTGGTGTTACAAGCCAGGGATGCGCAAACGTATTCGTGGAGCCCGGCTTTGTATCTATCCTGTGCCAATTGTGCCGGCCCCGTTGCCCGCCCTGATACTACTATTCAATATTTTGTCACTGGTAAGAGCGACAAAGGCTGTCTCTCCAGGGATTCTGTTTTTATAGACGTCAAATTTCCAAATACGGTACACGTGAGCGGGTTAGACACGCTATGCAGGGGATCATTTGTGCAATTAGTTGCGAGTGGTGCGGAAGTGTACAGTTGGTCACCTTCAATTGGCCTGAACAATACCAGCATTGCTTCGCCCATTGCATCACCGGGATCAACCACTATTTATAAGGTCACCGGCTCTGATACAAAAGGATGCTTTACATCAAAGGCTTCTATTCCTATAAAAGTTTTTCCGGTACCTGTGGTAACGGTAGGCGTGGATAAAACAATCAATGTGGGCCAGTTTCTCACGATCACTCCTGAAATTTCTACAGATGTTACCAATATTAGCTGGACGCCTTCGACGGGAATTATAGCACGGGATTACCCGGGCATAACGGTGAAGCCACAGCAATCAATTGAATATACGATTGAAGTGAGCAATGCGGGCGGATGTAAAGCATTGGACAGAATTTCGGTGTATGTCACCTGCGATAATACCAATGTATTTATGCCCAATACCTTTTCTCCAAATGGTGATGGTATAAACGATATTTTTTACCCGAGGGGAAGCGGCGTCTTTGCTGTGAAGAACCTGCGGATTTTTAACCGGTGGGGAGAAGTAATATTTGAAAGGGCGAATTTTAATGCAAACGATGCATCCAGGGGATGGGACGGCACTTATAAGGGAAATAAACTTTCGCCGGATTCATTTGTGTTTATGCTTGAAGTGGTTTGCTCCAACAACCAGTCGCTGGTGTTTAAAGGCAATGTGGCATTGATAAGATAGAATTTATTATAATAATTTCTTAATCCGGGAAAATAAAAGAGTTGATTAACTGTTAAATACCCGGGTGGAACAGCAAATAAAATTTCCAAAATAACCATATGAAAAACACCATCTTCAAAAGTCTTATTATCATCTTCTTTTTTCTATGTGGGAAAAAAAGCGCTGCACAGGACATTCATTTTTCACAATTTTTTGAAACGCCACTTTTGCGTAATCCCGCACTGGCAGGTATCTTCAGCGGCGATTTTCGTGCGCAGGCGGTTTACCGCAATCAATGGAATGCTGTAACGGTGCCTTACCAAACTACCTCTTTAAATGCCGAGTATAAAATGCCCGTGGGCCACGGCGATGATTTTTTAACGCTCGGCGGCGAAATAATGTACGATAAATCCGGAACCATTGCCTTAACCGCTACCAGTATTCTACCTGTTTTGAATTATCATAAATCGTTAAGTGCCGAGAGAAATATGTACTTGTCAGCAGGATTTTCTGCAGGTGTGGTCCAAAGGAAAGTTGACCGGTCAAAAATTTCTACCAACAGCCAGTTTAATGGTACCAGTTACGATCCCACGCTTTCCGATGGAGAAACATTTTCCAATGACGGGTACGTGTATTTTGATGGTAGCGCAGGCCTGAGTTTTAACAGCCAAATTGGAGAAAACCCCGACAACAATCTTTATGTTGGAATAGCTTATCAGCATTTCAATAAATCCGCCAAAGTATCTTTTTATGATGCCAGCAACGTGGAACTTAACGCAAAGATCGTTCTTTCAGCCGGTTTAAAAATAAGTGTAAACGATTATACATATCTCACTTTTCATGCCGATTATTCACAGCAGGGTGGCAGCACCGAAACGATCGGGGGTGTGCTCTACAGTGTAAAGCTCGATGATCCTGAAGATCCACAGCACACAATATCCGGGGGTGCCTTTATCCGGTGGAATGATGCCATCATTCCCGTTGTAAAATTTGATGTAAAACCGCTAACCTTCGCATTCAGTTATGATGTAAACATATCTCAACTGAAAACTGCAAGCCAGGGCAGGGGTGGCTTTGAATTGTCACTTTCTTACCAGAAATTTTTTGACCGGAATAATTCTTCCAGAGAAGCGGTACGTTGCCCGCGGTTTTAAATAGGAGTATTCTTTTTTAGGGTTACTATAACGCAAGGGTTAAATAAGAACAAGCAATAGCCGGGATTGTATCTTTACAAAAAAAATTGATGGAAATTAATGAAGTAATCAGGTGCCTGGAAAACTTTGCGCCCTCCAGCCTCCAGGAAGATTATGATAATGCCGGGCTCCTTATTGGCACAGGAATTACCGAATGCACAGGTATTATAACAACGCTTGATATAACTGAATCAGTAATTGCCGAAGCGGTACAGAAAAAGTGTAACCTTGTAGTGGCGCATCATCCCATTATTTTTAAAGGATTAAAAAAACTTAACGGGAAAAACTACGTAGAGCGTTCGGTTATTGCAGCCATACAAAACAATATAGCTATTTATGCTATACATACCAACCTTGATAATGTAGCCAATGGCGTGAATAAAAAAATTGCCCAAAAACTACATCTTCAAAATACTAAAGTACTTTTCCCTAAAGAAGGAACACTCAGAAAACTCGTAACCTTTGCGCCCCAACAAAGCGCGGAAGATGTGCGAAATGCGTTGTTCCGGGCCGGCGCCGGCACGCTCGGCAGGTACAGTGAATGTAGCTTTAATACAGAAGGGATGGGTACATTTAATGCCGGGGAAGGCGCAGATCCTTTTGTGGGCAAAATTGGGGAGCGGCATAAAGAAACCGAAACGAGGATCGAAGTTATTTTTCCGGAAAATCTCCTGCACAACGTACTGCAAAATTTAGAAGAAGCACACCCATATGAAGAAGTAGCGTATGATATTTATGCGTTGGGTAACACCCGGAATGATGTTGGTAGCGGATTAACAGGAGATTTAGCGGAACCGGTTTCGGAGGAAGAATTACTTTTAAAATTGAAAACTGAATTTGGCCTTACTATTATTCGTCACACATCATTTCTTCATAAGAAAATTATTAAACTGGCCTTATGTGGCGGGGCGGGCAGCTTCCTGATTTCCGCAGCTAAGGCAGCAGGAGCAGGGGCTTACATTACATCTGATGTGAAGTATCATGAGTTTTTCGACGCTGATAGTTCCATTTTTTTGGCTGATATCGGTCATTATGAGAGTGAACAGTTCACAATTGATCTTTTAGCTGATATTTTACAGCAAAAATTTCCTAACTTTGCCGTCCTTAAAACAGAAATTAAGACCAATCCGGTAAATTATTATGTATAGAGGCCGGTGTTTGAATTTCTGACATAAATTATCAAAATCATTCAAAATATATGGCACAAGTAAAAGATTATTCTGTAGAAGAAAAATTATCATCTCTTGTAAAACTTCAAAAAATTGATAGCAAGCTGGATGGACTCCAGATTTTAAAAGGCGAACTACCCATTGAGGTAAGCGACCTTGAAGATGAAATTGCCGGCCTGAATGCACGGCAAAACCGCATTGAAGAAGAAATGAATGGCATGCAGCAGTTTATTGAAGATAAGAAAACCCTCATTAAGGATGCGCAGGAGCTGATTAAGAAATATGAAAAACAAAGCGACAATGTAAAAAATAACCGCGAGTTTGAAGCGGTTAATAAAGAGATAGAAATGCAAACGCTGGAAGTGAAGCTTGCCGAAAAACATATTAAAGATGCCACTGAAGAAATAGCGGAAAAAGGAAAACACCTGGAAGTGGCGAAAAAAGCGGTCGCAACCAAAGAAGCAAATTTGAAAGGCAAAAAAGGAGAACTGGAAAAAATTATTGCTGAAACGGATAAAGAAGAAAAAAATTACAATAAACAGGCTGCCGCTGCAAGGGAACTGGTGGATGAAAGATTATTAGTTAGTTACGACAGGATTCGTAAAAATTACCGCAATGGGTTGGCGGTAGTTCCAGTAGAAAGGGATTCATGTGGTGGATGTTTTAACGCTATCCCCCCACAGAAACAAAGCGATATCAAGCAACGTAAAAAAATTATTGTTTGCGAAAACTGCGGAAGAATTCTCGTTGATGATGAATTGAACGATGCAGTGGAAATAAAATAAAACTTTTCTGTATAAAAAAACCCGGGGTGCTTTTCGCACCCTTTTTTGTTATAAGTGAACAAACGGTTGAGATAGCCACCATAAACATAATTGATGTAATTTGCCTTTTCAAAATGCTTCAGCAATTACACATACAGAATTACGCAATAATCGATTCTATTGACATTAAATTCTCGTCGCACCTCAATATTATAACCGGGGAAACAGGTGCCGGTAAAAGTATTTTAATGGGCGCGCTGAGCCTCATATTGGGCGAACGGGCAGAATCTTCCGTATTGGCCGATAAAGAAAAAAAATGTTTTATAGAAGGCATATTTAGGACCCGGCACCAGCTTGTGAAAGAATTTTTAAAAAATAATGAGTTAGATGTTGATGAAGAAATTGTCATACGCCGGGAAATCGCTGTTAACGGCAAATCGCGGGCTTTTATAAATGACACACCTGTAACACTAGGCCAGCTTAGGCAATTGTCTACGCTGTTGGTTGATCTTCACCAGCAATTCGATACACAGGAACTGGGCGACAATGATTTCCAAAGGGAGGTAATAGATGCACTTGCAGGCAATGCAAAGGAATTGGAGCAATTCCAATTCATTTATAAAACTTACCGGAATATTTCAAAGGAACTGGAACTGCTTAAAAGCGAACAGGCTGCTGCCAATAAAGAGTTTGATTATAATAAATTCTTGTTTGATGAGCTGGAAGAAGTAAATTTTTCAGAAAATGAAATTGAAAATATTGACGCGGAAATACGGCTTATAAGCAATGCCGAGAATATTAAAACAATTCTTACAAATATATATATCGCATTGGAAGAAGGTGACAAACCCATCGTGCAGGAAATTAAATCTATCGGTCATAAGCTGCAAAGCCTTGAAAGTTTTCACCAGGGATTACCCGCCATAATATCAAGATTACATTCCGTTCAAATTGAGATACAGGACATCGCTTCGGAGATAGGCAATATTAATAATAGCGTGCTATATGATGCTGAAAAAATAGACCAGCTGAATGAACGTATGGCTGCGGGCTACAAGCTGCTGAAGAAACACAATGTTGCCACAACTGCGCAATTGCTTGTTATAAAAGAAGCGCTTGAAAAAGAACTGGATAAAGTAACTAACCTTACCGATACTATTTTAAAAAAGGAAAAACAATCACAGGAATTGTATAATGAAGCCTGGCAAATTGCTGAAAAGATATCCGCAAAAAGGCAAAAGCAAATGAAGCCTTTTGAAGAAAAAGTAAATGCAATTCTTAGCCAGGTCGGAATGCCCAATGCCAGGTTAAAAGTAGACATTCAAATAACGAAATCGTTACACCTTTTTGGAAATAACTTAATTGAATTTTTGTTTAATGCAAATTTACCTGCGGGACAGCAGGGTAAGAACAACAATTTCGAACCGTTGCGCAAAGTAGCAAGTGGAGGGGAACTCAGCCGGTTGATGCTTAGTATAAAATCGCTGGTAGCAAAGAGCGTTCAGTTGCCAACTTTAATTTTTGATGAAATAGACAGTGGCATAAGCGGGGAAGCTGCCCGGCAGGTAGGCATGATCATGAAAGATCTGTCAACCGGCCACCAGGTAATCTCGATTACGCACCAGCCCCAGATAGCTGCTAAAGCAGATACTCATTTTTTTGTATATAAAGAAATAAAGGATCATAAAATTATAACCTCCATAAAGCAACTGAATGAAGATGAAAGAATTACAACAATTGCAACCATGCTAAGTGGTGAAAGACCTACTGCTGCTGCATTTGAGAATGCCAGGGAAATGATTGGGAACTGAGTAATTATTTATGAAAATTGGTAGTTGTGAAGTTTTAATCACAATATTAATAGTAGTAAACGCCATAAAATAATTAATGAACTCTTCACAATAAAAATCAAAATTTACCATTGGTTTTGTACAAAAAAATATTGGTCGTATTGTTGATATTAGCAGCCATGTATCTTGCGTATGCTGTTGTAAATTTTTTAAAATTAAAAATTAATGTGCATAGAAACATGGGCGCATTTTTATTGCTTTTGTTCTTGTCGTTTGCCGTTGTATTTATTATTATTGCTCTGCTGGGTTTCTTTTTTAATCAGTACAGGAGTTTTTTCTTTACACATTAAGTGTCCTATTTTTACAAATACTTATAATCAATTCATTCATAACCAGAATGTAAATAATTAACCATTAACATTCAATTATTCAATTATTCAATCATTCAAACATTCAGCTATGTCCTGCAACTTACTCAAAGGAAAAAAGGGAATTATTTTTGGCGCTCTTGATGAAAGATCCATCGCATGGAAAACAGCATTGTGTTGCCATGAAGAAGGTGCATCCATCCTGCTTACCAATGCCCCTGTTGCTATGCGCATGGGAGAAATCAATAAGCTTGCTGAAAAAATAGATGCTCCCATAGTTCCGTGTGATGTAACCAGCAATGATGATATGCGTAATTTACTTACTAAGGCCATGGAGCATTTTGGCGGAAGCTTTGATTTTATTTTACATTCCGTGGGCATGAGTGTCAACATGAGAAAAGGAAAATCATATACGGATATTGATTATGGATTTAACCAGAAAACGCTGGATATATCCGCTACAAGCCTGCACCGCCTTCTTGCGACAGCCATGAAACTTGATGCCATTAAAGAATGGGGAAGCGTGGTAGCGCTTACTTATATTGCAGCTCAAAGAGTGTTTCCTGACTACAACGAAATGGCTGATGCCAAAGCATTGCTGGAAAGTATAGCCCGTAGTTTTGGGTATCATTATGCTTTAAATAATAAAGTGAGGATCAATACGGTTTCTCAATCGCCAACCCGTACAACGGCCGGTAGTGGCGTGAAGGGCTTTGATGGATTTATAAATTATGCTGAAAAAATGAGCCCCCTGGGAAATGCAACGGGTGAAGATTGCGCCAGGTATGTAGCAACGCTTTTTAGTGATTATACCAGGTACGTTACCATGCAAAATCTTTTTCATGATGGAGGTTTTTCTTTTACGGGCGTCACACAAAGTGTAATTGATCAGATGGAGAAATAAATTGTAACCGGCTTTCGGCAGATAAAGTACAATCCAAATGGTTTTGCATAAGGCGATATTACCTAATGATAAATTTATATCTCATATTATGAAAGCATTTAAAGGAGGAAAATCTTCCGGAAATAAAAAAGATGCAGAGCCCAATCTGCTTCGTGTAATTAAGCAACACGAAGTAGACGGCAATACTGTCGCTGGAAATGAGTCAGCAACAAAATTTTCGGCCATGCTGCTGGAACTCGTGGAGCCATACCGGGAACTAAAGGGAGATTATCACGAACTGGAGAGATTGCTGAATCTCGCCATGATCGCATGGAATATTGCCAATATGGAGAGGTTATTTCCAATGATGTATAACACTATGCTGGAAGAAAGCAAAAGCATGTTAGGCGCCGACAAGCAAGCTGTTAAGGACTTGGAAAAGCTGGTGAGAGATAAGAAGAAAAAATTTCCCTATGAGGATATGTTTATTCACGACTTTGCAATAAAGCAGGCGGATGACAGCCAGTTTTATGTTATCGCAGCAGCGAGGCCATTTGAATCTTTGGTTTCTGACACGGAAATGGATGAAATAGATTTTCGGCAGGATGATGATATTGAGGATGATGACGTCTTTAATTTTGACCCGGGTTATATCAACCGAAACGCTATTACCATCAAACCCCGGCAACCTTTCCTTGATTGGTTTAAAAAAAAGGATGAAAACAGTCTATTTCCTTTTGAAAATGATGAAAACAATACTTACCTGGTCGAAGAAAAAACAGGCACCCCGGAAATGGAAAAATGGCTCAGTAAAAATTTCGATATAATATTTGCACGGGAACTTGGTTCCAGGGATGCACAAAGAAAATCGTGGCCAAAAAAAAGGAATTATAAAATGTTCTGTGAATGGTTTGAAGTATCTCATAGTTCCATGGTGTATGATATCGAAGATTTCCCGGTTGATAAAGATTAAC
>JBDTOV010000037.1:0-37230 GCA_039933035.1 Ginsengibacter sp.
GACTCATAATCAGGTGGTCCCTGGTTCGAGCCCAGGTGGGCCCACTTGATAGGAAGGGTTTCAAGCGATAAGCTCTGAAACCCTTTGTCATTTGCACCGGATTTACTCGCAGTAATACTCCCTGTTAATTGTTGTGTTATTAAACATGGTCCCAGGTTTGATTTTTTAATAGTTTGGCAACCCTGAATTATCAAATTTTGAACCCTCTTATATTTTCCATAATTTCATCTAAGTTTCGACTAACTTTTTACAAGCCAGTCATACAAGAATTGTTTGATATAAGATAAAGTAGTAACAGAATATTTAGTGCTCTTTTTTTTATGTTAAATCAATTCTATGGACGTAATAACTAAAGCAAAATTTCCCACCCGCTTGAACCACTGAATGCAGATGAAATTCAGATCACTGTCGATGTGTTACGCAATTCAAAAAGCCTGGGCACCTGCGTGAGTTTTATTTCAGTAGCCTTGAAAGAACCACCCAAGAAAGAAGTATATAATATTCGCCCCCCGCTCCAATACCCAGAGAAGCTTTTGTTGTTCTTTTTGATAATGATACCAATGCTTTTTATGATACCACCGTTTCTATTGACCGGGATGCGGAGACTTCATGGATTCATATACCGGACTTGCAGCCCACTATGTCGTCTGATGAACAGGTGGCTTGTGAACAGGCTGTATTGGCGAGCCCTGAATTTGCGGCTGCACTTGAGCAATACGGCGTTTCCGATATGAGCCTGGTAATGGTGGATATATGGTCTGCCGGGTATTATGGTGCCGGTCCTGGCAATCCTTATGAAAATGCTTTTTACGCAAAATCTACCCTAAACGACATCTTCCAACGGCAACAGTTGTTGTCATTAAAAATAGGTTGCTAAGCAATAGACACAGGAACGTGCTGCTCCTTTAGCCATAATGGCATTCGCTTTTTTATATACGAATGGTAAACTATCGGATGATATAACGGGCTAACGGCACGGATGCAGGAGTGTTTCTATGGTTATCACCATGCCTATTCCACCGTGCCCTTTATTATATTTTATAGTATTGTGTACAATGCTTTCATTTAAAGTAGCTTCTGTTTCAGCCTTTTTCCTTATTTTTACAAAATATCCCCGGAAAAAAGATAATCCCACATTTTTCATGAGAAAGCCTCGAAGTAAAAGGCTGCTGCCTGCATCAATAACTTGATAATAGCAGAGGCTATTTATGTCAACCATAACAATAGCATTCAAATAATGAAAAAAAATTTACTGACCATTGTACTTTTATGTAGCTGCACAGCATTAATAAAAGCTCAGACCCTGTATGGAACAACTTTTAATGGCGGAACAAATAATACCGGGGTTGTCAATAAATTTATACCGGCTACTAAGGGGTTGACTGTAGTGAAAAACTTAGAGTCTCTCTCTTCATCCAATCCATGGTACACAAAACTGATACAGGCTACCGACGGAAAGCTTTACGGGATGACGGCTGGATTCAACCTGGCTGAAACCAGCGATTCAGGTTCTATTTTTTCTTATAACCCGGGTGACTCGGCATTTACAACGCTCTATAGATTTGATGGCAGCCAGGGGAATTTTCCAACAGGCAGTCTTTTACAGGCTAATGATGGCAAATTATATGGTATGACCTCACAGGGGGGCACTACCAACCAGGGTGTTATTTTTTCATTTGACCCGGTATCTCTTACCTATGCTAAATTGTGGGATTTCAGCGATGATTACGGCACTTCCCCTGTCGGAAGCCTGATACAGTCAAAAGACGGAAAATTGTATGGCATGACTGCCCAGGGGGGTAGTATCTCGTCGAGCGGAGTTATCTTTTCATTTGATCCTGTTACAGCAATATATACCCTACTTAGAGCTTTTGTTTTCTCGGATAACGGGGGTGGTTTTGATAACGTTAACCCGCAAGGCAGCCTTTTGGAAGCAAGTGACGGGAAGTTATATGGTTTAGGTACCTTGAATAATGGGTTCATTTTTTCTTACGATCCTGCGACTGCTGCTTATGCCAAATTAAAACAGTTTGATACAACACATGGAATTAACCCTTATGGCAGCCTGGTACAGGTAGCCAATGGAAAATTGTATGGTATGACAAAAAATGGCGGAAGTAATGGTTACGGGGTAATTTTTTCTTACGCATTACAAGACACCATCTTAACCAAACTGGCAGATTTTGATAGCACCAACGGATCGTATCCGTATGGTGATCTAACCATGGCAAGTAATGGAAAATTGTATGGAATGGCGTCAGAAGGTGGGACTAAGAACGCAGGTACCGTTTTTTCTTTTGACACAATAGCCCACACACTTACTGCCATTAAAAATTTTGACAGCACTACCGGTTACGGCCCAATGGGTAGCCTTTTGCAGGCGGGTGACGGCAAGCTCTATGGAATGACAACCTTTGGTAATGCGGGTAATAAAGGCGTTATTTTTTCTTTAGATGCCGGGAATTCAATTTTTACTGATTTACAATTTTTTGGTTCCAATACAACCGGAAGCCATATTTCCGCAGGCCTTTTAGTCGCCGGTAATGGAATGCTCTACGGAATGGCAAAATCAGGTGGCAAATATGCCGGTGGGGCTATCGTATCATATAATCCTAACACTTCTGTTTATTCAGTTGTAAAAGATTTTAACGGTGATGATGGCTCTAGCCCATATGGAAGCCTGGTACAAGCTACAGACGGAAAGTTATATGGCATGACGTCAGCAGGGGGGAGTTACCATGATGGCGTCATTTTTTCCTTTGATCCAGCATCACTCGTTTTTGCGAAATTATTTGATTTTAATTCCACTAACGGTGCGTCTCCTTTTGGAAGTTTATTACAGGCAAGTGATGGACTTTTTTATGGCATTACTTCCAGCGGAGGAATTAACGCCGACGGCGTAATTTTTTCTTATGATGCTGCCAACAATATGTATACACTATTGTACAATCTTGATGCGCAGAATGGGGGCGGCCGGGCGTACGGAGGACTTATCCAGGCAAGTAATGGCAATTTGTACGGGTTGAATTATTACAAATTCACGCGGGTGAATAGTGGCAGTTCACTTTTTTCTTTTAATCCCGTTAATAAAATCTACAAAATCGCTGTGGATTTCGGTAACAATGCCACGGACGGTATCCGGCCATTCGGGAGCCTGGTTAAAGGAGCCGATAATAAATTGTATGCAACGATGTCAGCGGGTGGTTCAAATGGGGATGGCATTCTTTTTTCTTATGACCCGGCAACTGCCCTTTCTAATTATAATAACCTTCATGATTTCAATGGCGCAGACGGTACCAACCCGTATGGTAATCTCTTTTTGTCTGCATCCGGAAAAATGTATGGCATGACTTACACGGGCGGAGCGGACAATGTGGGAAGCATTTTTTCTTTCGATCCCGCCTCTTCCGCCTTTACACACCTGACAGACTATAATGGGATTAACGGAGCGAATCCCTATTGGGGTTCTGCATTTGTTGAAGTAGCAGAAGCGGGTCCTTTGCCCGTCAGCTTATTGAGCTTTACAGGTAGTAATAACGGGCACGACAATCAATTATCCTGGAAAGTTACTAACCAGCAACTGCTACATTATTACCAACTACAAAGGAGCCTCGACGGGAAAGTCTTTTCGCCTGTTGCTGACATTAATAATGCCGGCACAACAAGCTATACTTACAATGATTATATAGATGCTTCCCTGGCGCAGCTCTACTACTACAGGCTGAAGCTGGTGGATATTGACGGAAAATTTACTTATAGCAACATTGTGGCCATAAAAATTGATGCGGGTAGTCCCTTTGTCATTTTGCCCAACCCCGTACACAATATTTTATTTGTGCAGGCAAAAGGGGCCAATGAGCCTGCAATTTTCCAGGTTGTGGATGGCACAGGAAGAACACTGAAAGAAATAAAAGTAACCCTTGCCGGTACCACTTCATTTTCAATGGATATTTCAACACTTTCAAAGGGCCTCTACTATTTGGTTTTATTGAAAAATGACCAGGCAGAAACCCGGAAATTTGTAAAAGAATAGATCCCGTAATAGCCGGCCGGGTAACCTGGGTCCGGTACTTCGCGACCGACGACTCGCGGGTGAATGGTGACAAGGCTCCACGTCGGCGTTTGCCAACATAGAAAATAATTAATTGGGAAAGCATGTTTCATATTTGCGATGTTTTTTTTATTGCATGTAACTACAATAGGCTTGAGCAATATAAAAGAATAGTTCAAAATGCGGATAGTTTTAAGATATTCTTCCAAAGCAACAAATTGACGGTTTAGCCGCGAAGGGTTTTCTTCGAAATGAAAATATTGGTTAACTTGAATGGCAGTTAGTAAGAGGCAAGCCGAGGCTCAAACCGTGCGACTTACCCACAAAAATTCGATTGAAATGAATATAGAAGTTATTACTAAAAAACTTGAGTTAACCATTTATGGTTTTTCCGGAATAGCTGCCGACAAAGATTATGCAGGTACTGCATTTAAATTATCTGGTAAGATGTGGCAAACTATTAAAGAAAATGATATTAAAAATAAAGGGAAAAATATTTGGGTTTACGAATCAAATGACCAGGTGTTTGCAGGCATTGAACTGGATACTATTTCAAATATCTATGGTAATCTCGGACAAAAGAAGATAACCCTGGTAAAATATGCTTACCATAAACATGTTGGTCCTTATAACTTATTAAAACAAGTTGGGACAAATATGAGAAACGAATTAAAGAGCAAAGGGTTGGAGATCGTGCTTCCCTATATCGAAATTTATGGACATTGGACAAATGATGAATCCAAATGTGAGACAGAATTGCTGATGTGTTTAGTTTGAACTTCATTTTGATTTATTAGTATTAAATAAGGAAACAAAAAAAGCCCGCACCGCTGGTCGGGTAAGTAAGAGAGTTTCACTCCTTGCTGATAGAACCGTTCGTGAACCTCCCGATTCCCCATCTTCGTCAAGGCATGCAATAGCTGTTCGTACAACGTTTTCTGTGTTTGGTACTATCAGGAACATGTTGCTATTCCGTCTTTATCCGGTTTATTTATCCAGGGGCCAAAAAGAAATGAGACATAATCAAAAACAGTATACATTTGATAGCTATTCATGACAGGCGCTTCGATGGTTAAGCTATACCGGCCGGCACTTGTAATTCCTTTAAAACATTGATGAAGATGCACGGGTATTATCAAATTAAGCGCGCTTTTGTAACCATGCTGGTATTATTGCTTGCCACTGTACCGGCCAGGTCACAAAGCGACGCTTCAGTAAACGTGACGGCCTCTGATTTTACGATACCGGCGGGCTCCGCAATAGACAGCAATGCAAACGCAGTGATCCTGGCTACTACCGGCTCACTTGAGTTTGTCGGCAACAAGCACAATTGGGTTTCCTACGAGTATAAGGTTACGTCAAAAATAAAAATTCTCAATAGAAAGGCATACGACCTGGCGCTTGTGAAGATACTTTTATATGGAAGAAATGACAGGCAGGACAAGTTAACCGATCTTAAAGCCTCCACATTCAATTTGATGGATGGAAAGGTTATAGAGACAAGGCTCGATGCGAAGGATCTCTATAATACAGAGCTCAGTAAAAATATCAGCGAAGCTAAATTTACCCTGCCCGCCGTACAGGAAGGTTCCATAATAGCCTATTCTTACCTGATCACTTCTTATCATTATTATTATTTGCCTACGTGGAACTTTCAAAATGCCCAATATCCTTGCCTGTATAGCGCGTTCCAAATCGGGATCCCCGACTTGCTGCGGTATCTCACCATACGATACGGCGTTGACTCTTTTTACGAAACGAAGTCAAAAGATGATTTCAAGACCCTTCAAATGGACGCAGTACAGGTTGCTACTACTATTCATCATCATTCGTGGATCATGAAAGATATTCCTTCTTTTAAAGATGAGGATTATATAAATGAACCCGGTGATTACCTTGATAAACTTCAATTTACCCTGGTGCAAACTTACAATGGTGAGGACATAGATAATATTACCACAAACTGGAAAGTTGCAGAGGATAAACTACTGGCGACCGCTGAATTCGCCGGAGCGGTCAACGTTGATAACGCATCCAATTTACACAATACGATGGTTAAGATTTGCACTTCGGATGGCGATGAAAATACAGCCGCAAGGCAAATTTATAATTATGTGCATGATAATTTCACCTGCGTGCCCAATGATGATATATTCCTGGAACATGATCTGTATGAAGTAAATAAATTAAAGAAAGGAAGCGTGGCCGAGATTAACCTGCTGCTGGTTGCATTATTAAAACAACATGGGCTAATAGCCAGTCCCGTGATACTCTCCACTAAAGACTATGGGAAACACCCGGAAAACTACCCTGTAATTGAGAAATTTAACTACGTCGTTTGCAGGGTGCGCACCGGAAAAAATATGGTGTACCTGGACGCAACTGACCCGACAATCGGCTATGGAAAATTGCCGCTGGCCTGTTATAACGGGCATGCTCAAATAATTGATGAACAACATAGTGGTTCGGTCTATTTTTATCCCGGTGATATTACAGAAACGAATAAAACTTTTGTGACCATTATGAACGATGAAAAAGGTGAAGGCGCGACCGCGTCTTATCAATATATCCCCGGCTACTACCATTCTTATGACGTGCGAAATACCATCAGGAAGAATGGCAGAAATCAGTATTTTAAAGATATCCAACAATCGTATGGCCCCGATGTAACTATTGGCAATTTTGGCATTGATTCATTAGACCAACTGGAAATGCCGGTGCAAATAACGTACGATGTCAGCCTCCATTACGATGAAGGCAACCTGGTTTATTTTAATCCTTTTATAAGCAATCATTTCCAGGAAAATCCTTTTAAAGCACAGGTAAGACAATATCCCGTGGAGATGCCTTATCCCCTTGACGACAAGTATGAATTAACGATGGAAATACCCGGGGGTTACGTTGTGGAAGAATTACCCAGGCCCGTAAAAGTTAGCTTTAATGATAATGAGGGCTTTTTTGAATACATCATTCAAAAAGATGAATCAGGCATACGGTTGCGCAGTCACATCAAATTGAACCAGGCCACGTTTGCGCCCGGGGATTACGCATCCCTGCGGGACTTTTTCGCATACGTTGTCAGGAAACAAAGCGAGCAAATTGTGTTTAAAAAGAAATAGTCATTTTAATGCGAAATGGTAAAGGACCACTGCAAATATCCGGATGTTACCGGCAACCATTTTGAACAGCTCACTACTCTGCGAATTACAAATATTTGTTAAGAGATTCTCTATGGATAACATAGCAAGAAAAGCGTTTTAACTTTAGAATACCACGCTAAAACTTACGTTATGAAAAGAATCTACACAGCAATGGTTGCTTCGGTTTTCATATTTTCCGGCTGCAGTAAGGATTTTTTAAAAAGCTATGACAATCGAATTGTTGGCATATGGAGCATAACTGATGTGAACCGCATTGGCTTTGGTGGAAGCACATCTGATCTTCCTTTTACCAGCGGCATATTTACTTTCTACGATAACGGTAGCTTGGAGTATACCAACTCAGCAAATGTGCTATTTAAAGGAAGTTGGGACATTGTAAAAAAAATACAAGGCGATCAGCATGTAAAAAGTTTACAGATAACAGCCATTGATTTTACAAATCAGCAAGTGTTTACACAATATTATGATGAAGTGAATTTTACCGGTACTAATCATTTCAAGGCAACCATCAATTCAGGTTTCCACACCTACGTCACGCATTTTCGCAGATGAATTACTAAGTCTGCAGGCTACAACCTGGCGATGTTCCGCATCTTCGCCCGTGTATACAGGAGCTGTAGTAAAAGGCAAAGCGGATGCTCAGGACGGGGATACTGCAAGCCGGTAATGACGGTTTTTCATTGTCGGATGGTTATTGTACAAGAACAGCCCGGACAAACAAAACATTCGCAAACAAATCAATAAATGATGACAAGATTAGACCCAATAATTGCAGTGAAAGACATTGAAGCCAGTTCAAAGTGGTATCAAAAAATATTTGAACTGAGAAACAATCACGGTGGTGACCATTTTTCAGTTTTAGTTTCTGCCGACAACGAAGTCATTCTTTGCCTTCATAAATGGGAAGAACATAACCATCCGACAATGACCGATCCGGGTATAACGCCGGGAAATGGACTATTGCTTTATTTCAGAACGGAAAATATGATTAATATTTACCAAAATGCTATAGCGGCAGGTTGTGTAATAGAAGAAGACCTTCACTTAAATCCAAATTCTTTGAGAAAGGAGTTTTCATTTCGTGACCCTGATGGATATTTTTTGACTGTTAGTGAATTTCATACGTATGAAGGGTAAATTGATGAACCTTGTAAACCAAGGACTAACCCGGAAAAGTTACAAGGTGCAGTGAAAAATCCCCATCTTCGTGCAGGCATGAAGTAGCTGTTTGCGTAAGCATCGCTATCATCTATATTGCTCACCAGGCATTTCCCCGCCAAATATTAATTACATACTATTAAATTTTAATATTATATTTACTAGCAACGATTTTTTTAACGATTTGCTGGTAACAACGAGGTCAAACCTTCCCCCCAGGAATTAAATCCTCACCCCCCAAAGTTCAATCCTACGCAAAACGACCTTGCACCTATTTTATTCACTGTAAACAGGCAGCTATGAGGTACAATGCAACGCTCATCCGATTCGATTATCCGACCATGAGGTTGGAACCTACGTTTATGAGGTCCGATCCAACGTTTATGCGGCCCGATGATGCGTTTATGAGGTCCGGGGATACGTTTATGACCTCCAATGATACGTTTATGACTCCAGAGTATACGTTTATTTGGTCAGAGTATACGTTTATTTGGTCAGAGGATACGTTTATGTCGTCCAAGGATATGTTTATGTCGTCCGGGGATACGTTTATTTGGTCAGAGAATACGTTTATGACGTCCGGGGATACGTTTATGAGATCCGATGGGCGTATAAAGTGGTAGCATAAAGTAGATTTTGCAGACAGGATTTTAGGGTTTGCACCTGTTTTCAATAAACTTCGCCATGTTAAAAAAATACGCGAGTTAAAGGCTACACCAGTCATTTTCTTCTTCTCACTATATAGGTATCTTTTTTTTATCATTTTAAAATTTTAAAATTATGCTAAGCCAACAACAGGGCCGCGAATACACCCGCTTCAAAAAGCTGGACTTGTTTTTAGTCGCCTCCAAGCCCAATTATGGTTCATTTGAACCTTTTGCAGCGGAAGTCAATGATTTCAATGCCAATTTTCAAAACCTGGAGCGCATCGTTCCCGGTAAAACGGCAAACGCCACCGGTGTTACCACCGATAAGACCGCGCTGAAGCACGAGTTGGCAAAGGATATTGCGCTCGTTTGCCGGAAAACAAGGGCATATGCACTGCGCTTCGGCCAGCCTGAACTGGCAGCGCAAACCAATACGTGGGAAGGCAAGATCTTCCATATGAAAGATACCGACATGATGAGCTATTCCACGTCCGTTGTAAACCTGCTCACGCCGCTCATGGCCAATACGGATTATATTCCCTATGGCATTACGGCTGCGTCGCTGGATGCCATCACTACGCGTTCCACCAACTTTAATCACCTTATTGGCAAGGCGCAGCAAAGTGAAAGTGTAAATGCAACAACCAACACGGCCATTAATAAGGCCATTAACCTGCTGCATGGCAATATCAGCCATATGGACCTGCTGGTAGATGAATTTGAAAACAGCGATCCTGGGTTTGTACAGGGGTATCACATTAATTCTTCCGTAGATAATGTGGGCGTGCACCACAGCGGCATCCGGGGTACTGTGCGCAATACAGGCGGGGAGCCGATGGCCCACGTCACCATAGCGCTGGAGGGAACCGCCAAAGAAGCGGTTACCGACCTCATGGGTGTTTATCGCCTCGACCGCGTATCGCCTGGTGATTACCGGGTAGAGGTGAGCGCCGCCGGCTATGCCTCCACATCGGTTGTGCACCACATCAGCAGTGGCCGCATCGATGAACTGGATTTCCAGTTAGCCAGCTGATACACAAAAATGAATGCCGGGGTTTGGTGAGAAGTCCGGCATTTGTTTTTTTTATTTGTGTGAGGGTAATTGAATTGGCGGAGGATTTTACTAATTAATTTTTAAGAAATATAAGCCCAACTGTTGACGCAAGCATCAGCTTGTGCCGCTCTAAAAAGAAGTACGCATATTAATTGCAATTTCTAAATCTTTGTTTAAAGTATGCGTTATAAATAAACAATAAAATATTGTTTACATTAGCTCATGAGCCGTTGATATACATTTCATGATAATGATAAATTGTATTTCATTTCATTTGCAGTGGTTAACCGGATAGATTTTTTTATAAGAGAAGAATACAACCAGGAGCTGATAAAAGCGCTGATAAAAAAGCCGCAGGAAAGCCGGAAAGAATGGTTGGAATGGATGTTTGAACAGGCGGGAAAGAAAAAGAGTAAAGTAACAAACATGTTAGATAAATAAGTTAATAAGGTTGCTCACTGTTATCGTAAACTTTTCTACTCAGGTTACCTTCGCTTAAAAACCTTGGTAGAAAACCGAACCCGATTTTTGTAAACCTTATTACCTTATTCTTAACTAAATAACATTGAGCTGATGCTGGCGCCAATGCGGGAGCACGGGACTTCTGCGGGATGAAGGCTTAGTTAAATTAAGTTACAGTTAGTATTAAATGGCGGCACAAGCTGATGCTTGCGCCAACGGGGGTAAAAAAAATTGCGTCACTTAACGGACAAAAATAGTTGCCTGTTTTGGTAAGTTTGTTTGTATTTACTTTGAAAAAAGATATTAAAAATTACGCGGTTTTGCCGCCGCTAAAAACAGTGGCTGCGTCTTTAAATAGCCTACTACCCTGCAGCCCGTTCATTGCAAATCTTATTCCTTACAAATTTTCTTATCTTTAATATTCAACCCTCAATCATGCCGATTTCCCGTCAGCTCGCAGCCATTATGTTTACCGATATCGCTGGCTATACCGCCATCATGGGAGACGATGAACAAAAAGCCGTAGATCTGCTTCGAAAAAACCGTACAGTACAGTACCCAATCATAGAAAGTTATGGCGGCAAATGGATAAAGGAACTCGGAGATGGGGTTCTGGCCAGTTTTCAGACAGCAACTGATGCAGTATTGTGTGCCGGCGCCATTCAGCAGGCGACTACCACTGTACCTGGCCTGGAACTCCGGATTGGCATACACCTCGGCGATATTGTTTTTGAAAACAATGATGTATTTGGGGATGGTGTAAACATTGCCTCCAGGCTGCAGGCGCTTGCACCTATTGGCGGTATCTGGGTTTCTGAATTGGTGCATAAAAGTATCTCGAATAAAAGAGGCATCAATTCCCGCTTTATGCAGGAAGAAACATTAAAACATGTAAAAGAAACGGTAAGAATTTATGAAGTGAATATAGAAGATCAGCAATGGAAAAATTCCCCTGCTTCAACGGCGGCATCGGCACCTGCAAAAGGAATCACTGAAAAAAGTATTGCCGTATTACCTTTTGTAAATATGAGCAATGATCCTGAACAGGACTATTTCGGTGATGGAATAGCTGAAGAAATACTCAACTCCCTTGTTCATATCAAAGAATTAAAAGTTGCCGGCCGTACTTCTTCTTTTCAGTTTAGATCAAAAAATATTGACCTTCGTGAGATAGGTGAAAAACTGGGTGTAAGCACTGTGATGGAAGGAAGTGTTCGTAAACAGGGCAACAGGCTTCGTGTAACAGCCCAGTTGATCAATGTGGAAGATGGTTTTCATTTGTGGAGTGAAAAGTATGACCGGGACATGGATGATATATTTGCGGTGCAGGACGAGATAGCCCTGGCGATTACAGAAAAACTAAAAGTTACTTTACTGGAACGGGATATCAGGCTAATTACCAAAACGTACACACAAAATTCAGCAGCCTATGATTTATATCTAAAAGGGAGATTTAATCTAAACAGGCGGGGTCGTTATATAATTACCGGCATGAATTGTTTCCAGGACGCCATTGCTATCGACCCCGGTTTTGCCCCGGCTTATGCAGGGTATGCCGATTCCTGCGCACTGGCTGCATTCTATAATTTTTCGCCTGCAAAAGAACTGATGCCCAAAGCAAAACTGGCTGCTTATAAGGCGATAGAAATTGATAGCGACTTATGCGAACCCTATACTTCACTTGGATTTTATTATGCCTTTTATGAATGGAAATTTGCAGAAGCAAAGAAAAATTTTCGCAAAGCTATTGAACTGAACCCCGCATATACTGTTGGGCATTACTGGTATGCTATGCTTTATCTTTCGTGGGTGGAAGCTGATTTTAAAGAATCACAAAAGGAAGGCTGGGTGGCTATTAAAATTGAACCTTTCAGTGCTATTGCACATGCTATGCAAACTGTAAATTATTATGTGGCACTGGAGTATGAAGAAGCCGTACGTATTGGTAAACAGTCCATAGACCTGGATGCCAATTCATACCTGGTTTATAAGTTAACCGCACTGGCCTATATCGGTTTGCAAAAATACACAGAAGCTATTGAAATGATTCAGCATACACTTCGGGTAACAAACCGGTTCCAGTGGTCAATGTATGATTTAATATGGGCCTACAGTCATGTAGGCGAACATGCTGCCATGCAGGAACTAATCAATGAGTTGCATAAGCGCGGTGACAAAGAATATATTTCACCCTATAATATGGCACTTGCTTATGCCTGGTCAGGTGATGTGGAGTCAGCTATTTCTTATCTTGAACAATCGTTTGAAGATAGAGAACCAGTTCTCCTTACCATAAAGACCTGGCCCAATGTTCCTGATAATCTTAAAAATGAGCCACGTTGCCAGGAGCTGATAAAAAGAATTGGCTTTCCTGAACGGGAAAAAATTACATAACTGCTTCCAATGCTTTATTCAAATATACTTTTGCAAGATGTCTTCTGAATTCCTCAGAAGCATAGGGATCACTTACAATATCTACAACCGCTTGTTGAGCATCAGCTTGTGCCGCTCTAAAAAGAAGCCCGCATTATTAATTGCAATTCCTAAATCTTTGTTTAAAGTATGCGTTATAAATAAACAATAAAATATTGTTTACATTAGCTCATGAGCCGTTGATATACATTTCATGATAATGATAAATTGTATTTCATTTCATTTGCAGTGGTTAACCGGATAGATTTTTTTATAAGAGAAGAATACAACCAGGAGCTGATAAAAGCGCTGATAAAAAAGCCGCAGGAAAGCCGGAAAGAATGGTTGGAATGGATGTTTGAACAGGCGGGAAAGAAAAAGAGTAAAGTAACAAACATGTTAGATAAATAAGTTAATAAGGTTGCTCACTGTTATCGTAAACTTTTCTACTCAGGTTACATTGGCTTAAAAACCTTGGTACAAAACCGAACCCGATTTTTGTAAACCTTATTAACTTGTTTTCAACTAAGTGACATTGAGCTGATGCTGGCGCCAACTGGGCTGAAACCGCCTGGTTCACAAAACATTTGGAGAAGTAATTTATTGTGGGTATCTTGGTTAACTAACATTTTTAATTAAGTCACAAACACTAATTATGCAAAAGGTATCCCGACAAATTCTGATAGAATTTTTGTGGTTGACGGTTTCTTTAGGCTTGACATTTTTATTAGCTATATTTTTATTTGGATGGGCGTTTCTAAAAGGTCAATTAGGTTATTGGCTTCCTTTAATGCTGCTATTTTTTGTAGTAACATTTATTATTTATGCTATTAGACAGTTTAGGAAAAATTACAGAACGACGCTTCTAAATTAAGTCTCACTAATATCCCCGCTGTAGGCGCAAGCACCAGATTGTGCCGCTCCAAAAAGAAGCTGCCGGGATAGGACGAAAATAAAAAAACCCATCTCAATCCTTTGCTTCCGATGCGAGGTAGGACTGCCCCGAATGGGTAAACACGACTTACTAACCTTACTTCTATTCGTTTTGTCAATTAAACGAATGCCTGAATTCCAAAGGAGACAAGTTGGTTTTTGTCTTGAATAACTTGCTAAACGACTGTGGATGTTCAAATCCTAAATCATAGGCAATTTCACTTACGGATAAGCCGGTAGTAGATAGTTGTTGTTTTGCCTTGTCAATCAGCTTGTCGTGTATGTGCTGTTGGGTGCTTTGCCCTGTTAGTGCTTTCAGCATCCCACTTAAATAATTGGGCGATACGTTCAGGGTTTCGGCCACGTATTGAACGGTTGGCAATCCTTTTTGTAACAAAAGGTCGCCGTTAAAATATTCAGCGAGGATATCTTCCAACCGGTTAAGGATATCGTGGTTGGCTATTTTTCTCGTTATAAACTGGCGGTTGTAAAACCTGTCGGCATAGTTGAGCAATAATTCCAGTTGCGCAATAATAATATCCTGGCTGAATTTATCAATGTTAGCCTGGTATTCCTGCTGCACATTTTGCAGCAGGCTTATGATCGTCGCTTCTTCTTTCTCCGAAAGAAACAGGGCCTCATGTACCGAGTAGTCGAAATATTCGTATTGCTTTATGGTTTTGGCTAAAGGCGTATTCCAAAGAAAATCAGGGTGCACAAGCAATATCCAGCCGGATCGTTTTGATGTTGACGTATGATCCACCTCAATTCCAAAAACCTGGCCGGGAGCAATAAAGAACATGACGCCTTCATCAAAATCATATTGCTGCTGGCCGTATTTAATTTTAGCACTCAAACATCTTTTAACGGAGATGGAATAAAAATCCAGGACCAGACTTGTCGGTTCATTTCCAGGCACATCCTGGAAAGTTTCCAGGTTTACCACGCTGATTAACGGATGCGCCGGCCCGGGCAATCCCCTGAGCTGGTGAAATTCACTTATGGTTTTGATTCTGTGCGGTTGGGTGTTTGCCATTGTACAAGATAATTATTATTGGTTAAGGAACTGCATATCTTCTTCGCTCAATTGTATCTCAGTCGCTTGTAAGTTCTCTTCAAAATGCTGTAATGATGACGTTCCCGGTATGGGCAATATCCAGGGAGAATGGTGCAGTAACCAGGCTAAGTTTACCTGCGCTTCGGTGGCCTGGTGTTTTTTGGCAATGGTGGCAATCCTTTCATCCTTCTTGGGCATTGACTGGACTAAAGAGAAGTAAGGGATGAGGGGTATTTCATTTTCCTCACAGATAGCCAGTACTTCCTCTCCACCCCGGGTTTCTCCTCCATATGCCAATTGCAATGAAGTGCGTTGCGCATGGCCATACATGTTTTCTACCGTGGCAATATTTCCCATAGCGATAGCTGCCTGTAATTCAGCAGGACTCACATTACTCACCCCTACATGTAATATTTTTCCTTCTTTCTGCATTTCGAACATGGTCTCCATGGATTCCTTGAAGGGCACATCGCCGCCGGCTATGATCCTGAAATGAACGAGTGTTATTTGTTCCAGTTTCAGGGTGCGTAAATTATTATCAATACTGCTTCGCAAATTCTCCGGGCGATTAAATGGTATCCAGCTTTTATCGGGCTTTCTTGCTCCGCCAACTTTAGTGCATATCACCAGATCAGCCGGGTAAGGATATAATGCTTCTGCTATTAAGCGGTTGGTTACGTCTTCCCCATAGTAGTCCGCGGTATCTATAAAATTGATGCCACTTTTAATACATTGTTGTAATATTTGCAGGGCTTCAGGGCGGTTTGCAGGCTCTCCCCAAATGCCCGGGCCCGTCAGTCGCATCGTCCCATATCCAAAACGTTTCACTTTTAGTGGGTTTTTACTTCCACCTGCAATGGTAATTTCCTGTGTGTTCATATAAAATTGATTTGAATTAATTGATCAGTTAACATTAAAACCGGTACCGCGGTTCAGCATTGAAAGGAAAATGTCCTAAGAATTATTAAAAACGGCAGCAAATTCTTTAGCAAAATCAGCCAGCTTCACTTTTCCCAATATGGGCTCATGGCGATAGTAATCTTCATACAGTATACCGTCACGCCTGCTTGCATTCATGTCTGCCAGTCCTTTGGCAATTGACGGGTTCATGCCTGCGGCTATCATTCCATTTAACTGTTGTTCATCGGATATAACGAGCCATTTCAAACCAGGTTTGCCGATGGCTTCGCCTAAAATTTTGGCCAGTTCATTTGGCGATGCTTCATCACTTGCGATGTAACGGATTTCCCTGCCTTCAAAAGGTTTCTCCATTTCTTCAGCAATAACCGCCGCAATGTCCACCGGCGAAACCCAGGGTTCTTTGGCATCACCACCATAGTTGGAAATGATGGCGCCCTGCGCTTGTATGGTTGGGATAAGTGCAAACATATTGTAGTAAAACCCTACGGGGCGCATAAATTTAATGGAAACATCGCTGGGCAATTGGTTCAAAATGTTTTCTACCTTATAATGAAAAGCCAGCATACCAACGCCTTTGTCTGTGTGGGCGCCAATGCTGCTGAGATGCACCACGCGTTGTACGCCCGACTGCTGAATAGCTTGTTTATAATTATTGCCAATCCGGGCAATTGCATCCATGAGGTCAACATTTTTGTCGAAGTAAAAGCCGTCACCCAGCGTTTCCATAACGTACACTATATCTGCGCCTTTGAAAGTCGCCGATAGAAAATCCGCATCTTCCATGGTGCCGATAGCGGCTTTTGCGCTTAATGCTTCAATGTCTTTTTGTCTTTCGGCTTTACTGCTGATCACGGTAACTGTATGTCCTTTTTGCACCAATTCTTCGGTCAGTGGCTTACTAATGTGTCCTAACGAACCGGTAACTATAATTTTCATTTGCCTGATTTTTTATATGCAAAGTTGGGCAGGAAGACAGGAACAGGTGTAGCCGAATCTACTAATGTTGTAGTCGAAAATGAGGATTAAGGGGTTGGTACAGAAATATCACCCGGAAAAAATGGAGGATCGTTGTTAATAACTTTACTGTTCATCCTTCTTAGTAATTTTGATTAATACAAATTTGGGGAAATAGATAGTTTGGTTATCTATTAATTCACTAAAATCAAAGCTGTTGACATTGTAGGTGACATAGATACCATCACCTTGAAGCTCCGGATGAGCCTTAGCCGAGTACATGAATGGTTTCTTTACACCCGGGTATTCGGGCTTATACAACATAAAGGGCTCTGTCCACTTTCCCTGCAGACTGTCGGACATCCTGATACCAATTTCCGCCTCGCCAAATCCAAAAGACTGAATTTGAATATATTTTTTCAACAGGGGGTCATAGTGAACGGAATACTCTGTGGCCCCAATAAATAATGAATCCGGAATTGGCTTCCTTGTTTTCCTTTCCGCCCATTTACCATGTATCCACCATTCCGGGTTAGCTAGATTTCCTGCATATGCCTCACTTAATTTCCATCGTAATATATATACTTCATGTGTGGCAGGTTCAACGGCTCCATAAGCATACAGATATTCTGCATCTTTTAAAACAGCCGCAGAGCCGGCAATGGTTCCAAAAGTCTCCGGGCCTTTAATGTATTGTATTTTCCATTTGGCAGGTGCTTCGGTTGGGTTGGATACAATAGCTGCATACCAGCCCAAAGCTTCAAAACCCATCCCCGTTTTTACGCTATGTTCCTGCATGAAGAAAATAATCAACCTGTCTTTTATCATAATACCGTGACCCGTCCAGAACCAAAATTTACCGGGTATATGAAAAAATGCGCGGGGCTTTTTCTTTGATGTATCCCAAAAAAATTTGATGGAATTCTTTTGTAAATCATGCCCGTCCTGGATGGCAATGCTGTTCCTGATAATTTTTGAATTTTTCCTGGAACCGGATGAGTCAGCCGAAATGAAGCTATCACTAAAAAGCCATAGTACTTTTCCATTCTCAAGATCAATGGAAGACGCACCGTCAGCGCCGCGCCAAATCAAATTATTGGTAAAGAAATTATTGGTCTCCCCCGGGACGGTGACTTTTATACTGTACCGGGTTGTATCAAAGGGCTGGCTAATACAAATTTGAAAAAGCAACAGTAAAATGACAAGAATCCTTAATTTCATGACAGTAGTCTTAGATGGCTTGTGATGCGAAGCAATAACGTTGTGGCGGAAATATTCCATTAGCCGAATGTAGCAAATAAGCTTAATAGTAGCACAAGTATTAGGCATTTGAAATGAAGCCGCCTTTTTGCCCATGCAAATATTTGTGTCTGATTGCATGTGTCATTGAAATAGTTGTGTTTCAATTTCAAATAAGCCGGTGTTCTATAAATGCTGATCCACCGCTTTCTTAATGGTAGTATCATGCATGGGTTGGCAATTATGCAATATAAGGTCAGTCACATTTTTCAATTGAAAACTATAAGATCCTTTCGGCAGCGTCCATTTCACATGATTAAAATCCGCCTGTTGCACATCATCTAAATAAAACGCAGGACGCTCATCTTTTTGCATGTAGTGAATGGCTACATTATTAACTTCTATGTCTTGCGCATGCCTTATAAAAAACCCCCAAGCCGGCAACGTACCGTACATCCCGGGTTCAGGATATTCTTTTTCTTCTTCCGGGGGATTGATAAAAGCCATACCCTTTGTTCCACCACCTTTATAATAAGCCAGGATATTGTTCAATTTAATATTTTCAATCTGATGCCCCGGTATGCCACTCATACTAATAATACTGCCGAATGTTGAATCAACATTATAGGCTACAATGTTACTGATATTTATGCGTCGAATTGTGCCAACCTTCATGTTTGCGGGCGCACGCATCCTGTTTCCCAGGCGAAGAAAAATGGCAGCAGATGAGAGGTTGCGCATTGTTAGGTTGGATACCGTAATATCCTCAAGATTGCTGCCATCCACCGACTCAAGAGCCAATCCGTAACAGGTTTCAAAGACACAATTAGTGATGACGATATTTTTGAAATCTCCATTGGATTCAGTCCCTAATTTAATCCTGCCCATCGGGTCGGGAGGATAATCAAAAGGATGTCCCTTCGTGTATTTCTTATAAGTTCCATCCAGTAAAGTGCCTTCCTGGAACCCGCCGGTAACATAACAGCCGGAAATGGTTACATTCTCTGTTGCTTTTGGATAACCGAGACCATAAGAAGTTTTTAAAACAATAGCATCATCCCAGGGAGAATTAACGCTACAATCGGTGATCCGGACATTGCGGCAGCAATCTATATCCATTCCATCGCAGTTGGTATCAATAGACAGGTTGTCGATAGTAACATTTTCTACGCCGGTAAGCAGGATTCCGAAATGACCTCCATGCAGAATGGAAATGTCCCGGATTGTTATATGATTGCTGTTTACAATGGCAATAGATTTATTGCCAAGTTCTTTTGGCAGTTTGTCCCGTCCCTCATCACGCGTAAGGCCTTTTCCATAAATCAATCCTGGCCCCAATATGGATACATTATGAACACTATCACCCCAAATAAGGCTGTTGTGCCAATGACCATGGCCATAATCCTGGTATGGTTCCCATTGATTGGGCTCTGCTTTATCATAGTCTGAAACATTAGGGGAAGCTTCAATAACTGCTCCCTGGTCCAGGTACAAAGTGATATTACTTAGTAGCCTGATAGACCCGGATAAATAGGTGCCGGCAGAAAACACCAGGGTTCCACCGCCCTTCGAAGCTATCGTATCAATGGCCTGGTTAATAGCTTTCGAATCAAGGGTAGTACCATTTGCCATTGCACCAAAATCCTTTACATTATATGTCGTCGCGGTATTTTGGGCATAGGTAATCAAAGCGCCCACAGAAAAGGCGGTTAACAGGATATATTTCTTTTGCATGATTAACAGTTGCATAAAAATACAGTAAGGCGAATCTTTTGTGATTCGCCTTACTGTATTTTCTTAATAATTATCGCAATAGCCACATTTTCGAAAACTGGTCGTCAACGGCCGGAGATAATGAGGACACACCGGCATCATATGCATCTTTATTTTGCCCAAGTTCATTACCGGGATACCGGTAACGCAGGGGGAACTCGAAAGTACTTAAATAGCCGTTATTGAAAATATCCGGGAGACGGGTTCTTCTTATATCCAGGTAAGCTTCGGAAGAAACAAAGAACAGTCCCAGCCATTTTTGATCGGCAATCTTTACCAATTGCCCGGCCTTATCACCGGGTAGAACAATGTCAGGCTGGGCGAGATACGCATCAATATTGGCATCGGTTATTCCCCAGCGTTTCATGGAGAAGCGAATGCCATTCCGGTAATAGGCATCTGCGCTCCCGGTGATCATACCTTTAGCAGCAGCTTCAGCCAAAATAAACTGCACCTCATCACTATTCATGATCATGGCCTTCAGCAGCGGGTGGCTGTTCTGCCTGAATAACATGGAAAATTTAGAGACTTTGAAATTACCGTATGTGCCGCCTGCCGCCGTATTATAATGAGCATTGCCATTCTTCCAGTCACCGGGCATTCCGGCTACAAAGCCTACATATAATTTATTTGAATCCAGTAAAACATCCGGTGTTGCGTAGGCGGCGATATCCGGGTTTGACCGGTTAATGTATTCCCACTTAGAGGAATAGGTAAATCCATTGGGATCCGTTGTATTAACGGTAACACCGTCCATGGCCTTATTACTGGTCCACGGCATTTCTACGGGGGCAATCCACACTTTTAAACGGGGATCATTCAGTGTGGTTAATTTATCAACGAGTGTTTTAGCAGGTCTTCTCCGGTCGAATTCGCCTCCGGAATTATCGTTCAAAGTACCGCCCTCCCAGGAATTGTCCGTTGTGGTTCCGATATACGAAATGGACACGTTATCGGCAGCATCGTCAAAAACAGGCGTGGCGGAAGCATTGTTTACTATAGCGGCTATCTGGGTTGCAGCATCTGGCAACTTAGCGGAAGCCCGCATCAGCAAACGCAGTTTTAGCGAATTGGCAAATTTTTGCCATTGTGATTTGTTACCCTGGAATACAAGATCATAAGTGGGCGACAAGGGCTCCGTGCCGCTGGCTATAAGGGTGTTGGCATCATCCAGTTCCATTAATAACCCGGCATAGATGTCCGATTGCTTGTCATATTTAGGATACAAAATACCCTCCTGGGCCTTAAGCGCCTGCGAATAGTAAACGTCTCCATAAAAGTCGGTCATAAAAGAAAAAAGAAGCACCCTGAATATGGTAAAAATCCCTTTATGCACCATTGAGCCTCTTTTATCGGCAAGGCCGATGGCGCCATCCACCAGCTTGAGGATATTCATAGCCGCATACAAATCATCTGCCGGTTGCTTAAAACCGGAGTAATAGTTGTCACTGCCCTGGTAATTTCTTTCCATGTATTGTACGGCGCTAGGTAGTTTGCTGCTTTCATAACCCATGTTCTGGTAAAAAAGAGCGCTTTGCTTTATAACGGACGAAAGCAGGTATGGGTCGTTTACCGATTCCACGGCATTCAACTGCTGCAGGCTGTCAGCTTCTCTCAATGCATCTTTACTACAGGATACCACCGTCGCAAGTAAAACAATTGTGCATACTTTTATATAAAACGATTTCATATTTTTTTATTTTACAATGAAGGATATACATTAAAAATTGACTGCCAGCTTCACTCCATACGAACGGATGCTGGGCAAAGTGGCCCGGAGAACACCCTGGTTGGTACCTACCCCGGTAAATGCCGATTCAGGATCCTCATGACGCCCGGACTTGTTCCATTGAAAAATGTTTCTGCCAATTAATGAAATGATTACGTTATTGAGCTTATACCGGCCCGATAACCTGTTGGGCAAAGAATAAGCGATAGAGATTTCCCTCAGTTTGAAATTGGTTGCATCATAAGTACGTGTAGAAGAAAAATCCCAGATCACATCTCCATAACTGTTATAGGGGTACTGGTAGAACGTATTATTTGGGTCTGCACCATTTACAATATAATCGGCATCGGTAGCATTGGCAGGATCTCCCGTATAGTTAGGATTTAGAAATACTCCTTTTGCATAGCTGGCATCATTTACCTGGTCGGTACGCTGGCCATCGTTATTATTATTTATTTCATCATACATACTGGATCCGGCCTGGGGCCAGGGCAACCCACCATGTGCGGCATCGCGTCCGCCCTGCCAAAATGGATTGTTGGATCCTGAGCCAAAAGTGGTAACTACTCTTCCATTCGATTCTGCATATTGCTGGTTAACAGAAATATATTTCCCTCCTTTACGGAAACTGCCCACCAGGTTCACTGAAAATTGCTTGTATCGCAACGTCGTATTAAGTCCGAGGATATAGTCGGGGTTGAAATTTCCCAACATAGCCCGATCCCGTTCATCACTTCCTTTCTGGAATTCTCCCCCGGATCCATCCAGTAGCGGCATCCCCTTATATTTGCCAGACTTAACTCTTTCTATAGGATTTTGTTCATAGATGTTCCCGATTTCCTCTCCCACCGCAATTTTTACATTTGTTTTACCGTCGTAGTTGGCAAAAACATAACCATTAGGAGCAAATTTGTCTGACAGCCTGCTTATAGTTGCCTGATAATGAGTAAAACTACCGGAGATATCCCAGTTCCAGTTTTTAGTTACAACCGGAGACACGGTTATTCCCCATTCATAACCTTTGTTACGTACATCCCCAATATTGGTTAATAAACCGGAGTAGCCTGTTCCCTGCACCAATGGAATATTATCAAGCTGATTCTTTTGATCCTTTATAAACCAGGTAAAATCTAACTTGATGCGATTATTAAGCATCCAAAGATCCAGCCCGGCTTCCTTTGTAACAGAATGCTCGGGTTTTATATTCGGATCAACGAGTGAAGCATTGAGAACAACTGTCTTAGCCGCGCCCCAATCGCTCGATTCGAAAGAATAGGTATCGACAGATCTCCTTCTAAGCAAACCATTTCCAACATCTGCAACAGCAAGCCTGGCTTTTACCAGGTTAAAAACTTTGGGAAGCTGAAGCGTTTGCGAGGCAATCCAGCTTAACGAAGCGGACGGATAGAAATAGTGGATTTTTTCTTCATTTAAAACGCCTTTCCAATCATTACGGCCGGTTACGTCCAGGTACAACTGGTCGGCATAGCCAACGGTGGCAAGGCCATATGCGCTAAATCCCTGTCCTACACTATAGGGTGTGCTATTACTAATTGTCAAGGTTCCCGGTGCGGCATTGGCAAGGGTAAATAAGGCAGGAGAACTAAGGTCACCCGCCGTTGCTTCCAGGCTGCTGTTATTCGAATATGAATAATTGCCTCCTGCAGAAGCGGTCAGTGATAATTTTCCGAAAGTATTGTGGTAGGTCAGAATGCCGTCTGTATTAGCTTGCAGGCTACTATTGTTGCCATCAACAAATTGCCCGTATTTGTCATTCCTGGCACCCCATGATTGTCTTAGTTCGTAATTTTCTTTTACATTTTCTATACCCGTGCGCAGCATCAGTGAAAGCGTTTTTGAGAACTGCCAGTCCAGTTGCAATTTGCCAAAATAATTATCCCGGCTAAACCGGTGCAGCACCTCGTAGGTGGTCCACCACGGGTTGTCATTGGCTACGCTTAAGCCATTCGTGTTCATAATAGATCCATTTTGCAATACGCCTTCAAACCCCGTAAGCCAATAATTGTGCATATCTGCGAGCGGCTGCAGGTTGTTGGGCATATTATATAGTAGCGAGTTTAAAACGCTGTTTGATCCGACGCTATTTGATTTATTGGGCGAATAACTGCGCAGGTAACTTGTGCTAACGGAAACTTTTATGTTGTTGGTCAACCTGTATTCCGTGTTAAGGCTAATTGATTTTTGATTTGTTTTCGTATTGGGCATCACACCGGTATTATCCATATTGGATAGGGACAAACGGAATGAGCCTTTATCGTAGTTGCCATGAACGCTGACGCTGTTGGTCAGTGTGCTTCCTGTTCGCAGGTAAGCTTTCACCCTGTCTTCATGAGAGGATAGCTGCGGGCCATTTTTCCACTGTTGGTCTTTCACATCCCAATAGTCTGCTGTAAAGGATCCATCAAGCGGGGGTCCCCAGGTATCCGTATTGTCGTATTGCCATTCATAAGATCTTTCCCCCTGTCCGTATTGCATTTGCTCCGGGAAAAACTGGTAGGGTTGGTCCCAAAGGGCAGAACTGGTATAGGTAACACCTATTCCCTTTTGAGCTCCCTTACCGGATTTGGTAGTGATCATTACAACGCCATTACCTCCCTGGGCCCCATACAAAGCGCCTGCGCTGCCTCCTTTCAGAATGGTAACTGAGGCTATATCTTCAGGGTTTAATTGTGAAAGTATATTCCCAAAATCAACACCGTCTTTGGCTGTAAAAGTTTGGGTGCCCACCGGTACCCCATCTATTACGTACAATGGCTGAGATTTAGATGACACGTCAGCACCGCCACCGCTTAATGAAGGTAAGGTAGTTGTACCACGAATATTCACTAATACGGATGAAGTAGGATCACTGCTCAGATTCGTCAGGTTGATTCCACTCACCTTACCATCCAGTGACTTCAGCACGTTGGGGTTGGCAGCTTTAACCAAATCATCTGAATTCACTTCGCTTACCGAATAGCCCAGCGATTTCTTTTCCCTCGAGATACCCAGGGCCGTAACCACCACTTCGTTTAACAATGACTCTTCCGGGCTCATTGTTATGTCAATGCTGGTTCTGCCGTTAACAGGTACCGTAACTGTTTTATATCCAACATAACTAAAGCTTAACACCGCATTCTGCGCTACCGAAATAGAAAAATCTCCATTGTTATCAGTACTAACACCTAGTTTATCGCCTGCTATCGAAACGGATACCCCGGCGATCGGGTTGCCTTTTTCGTCTCTTACTTTCCCCCTGACTTCCAGTAGGACCAAGGGTGGAGCAGGAGGCGCATTGGAGACATTCAGATTCTCTTTCCTTTTAATAGTGATCGTGTTTTCTATAATGCTGAATTGCAAAGGCTGGCCTTTGAAACATAGCTCAAGTACCTGCTCAACCGACGCGTTTTTTACGTTGATATCAAATTTTTTCGCTTGTTGCAGTAGTTCTACCTGGTAAAAAAACTGGTACCCCGTTTTCCGGTGAATTTCTTTGAATACCTTTTCCAGTGTAGTATTGTGCTGGGCCAGGGAAATATTTTGTGCGATGCTCTTAGCACTCACCTGCAGGCACGTGGCAATTAGTAAAATAGCTGTCAATTTCATAACAAGCATTGTTTTGGCAGTAAGTACCATAGCCGGATTGCGGCCTGGTAGTAAATAAGATTTTTTCATACTTTTACGTGATTTGGTTTGAACATTAAGCTACTATTCGTTTTCACGGTGTATCAGGCCAATAACCGCCAGGGGCGCCGCAAACGTTCCTGGTTTTTTTGGAAAACCCCGACTAAGAAAGCAATTGTTGCTTTTCAAATGGATTTGGATAAGTATAAGTAGACAGGTTACCACAACCGGGATAAGTGCTTAAGATAAAATAACCACTTTTCTTCCCTCAATTTTATATCGCACACCACCCGCCTGCATTATTTTCAACACTTGCAAAATATCATTCTCCCTGCTAACGATACCTGAAAAATGACCGGTTGGAATTTTACCTTCATACACAATGTCAACATCATACCACCTTGAAATTTGCCGCATGACCTGTTCAATATTACATGCATTGAATTGAAACCAGCCCTCTTTCCACGCGGTTACCTCGTCTACACTTACGTCTACCACCTTCATGCGCCCCGTTTTATTTATAACGGATTGCTGGCCGGGAACCAGGGTTTCGCTTTCAGAAGCGTTGCTTACTTTTAAGGATCCTTCCAGCAGGGTCGTATTCATTGACCCTTCATCATCATAGGCCATAATATCAAGATGGGTTCCCAATACCTGTACTTTCATATCCATTACCGATATCTCGAATGGCATAGCTGCATTCTTTGCCACTTCAAAATAGGTTTCACCCGTTACAGCAACCTTTCGTTCTTTCCCGGTGAACAAGGTAGGAAACCGTATAGAGGAAGATGCATTGAGCCAAACCTTTGTTCCGTCGGGTAATATCAATTGGTATTCACCACCGCGGGGCGTGGAAAGCGTATTATACACAACTTCCCGGGCTTGCCCGGTTCCCGCTTTGTAAGACAGGGTGGCCGTATTTAATTTCGTTACTCTCGAATTACCCTGCTTTGCCACAATACCCTGCCGGGCTGAGTCCAGCACGATATGGGAACCGTTGGAAAGGGTAAGTACCGCTTTAGTACTTCCCGGCAGAATAATATCCTTAACCTTTTTGACAACTTTGTTTGATTTGGCTACCGGGTGTGAGGATGGGTGGGTATTTACCCAGAGATAAATACCCGCAATACCAAAGAAAAGAATAGCGGCAGCTGCCGTATATAACCACTTGTATGGTCGCTTATTTGCCACAACCACCGGGATCTGTTTATCTCTCGCTGCCTTGTAAAATATGTTGGCCAACAAGGCTTCTCCCTGTTCATCGGTGAATAGCTGGGTTTGGCTGTTAAATTGTTGCCAGATTCTTTCCAACAGAGATGTTACCTGGTTATCATTTTCAGTTTGTGCCAGCAGTACCATCAATTCGTACCGCTCAGCCGGAGTAGCCTTTTTATTAAAATAAGCCTGGAATAAATAAGTCAGTCTTAATTCGTTCATAATGCAGGTTCGTTGTACAGGCAAAAAACTAAGCCGTCTACATTTCGTTCTCTTACATAGTAAGACAACAGGAATCATAAAAAGAGGTAATGGCGACCAAAAATATTATTGAAAACATTCTGCGGTAAAAATGATGAAGAGCCATGCGTTTGAACGCAACTTGTTTTTTAGAAAACTCAGGGACAGCACCATGTGCTTCTTTACTGTTTCAAGAGAAATATTCAGTTCCCGGGCTATTTCAGCATGTTTCATCCCATGCGTTCTGCTCAATGTATATACTTTTTTTTGCTGAGGAGGAAGTAACGCTACTGCTTCATCAACCAGTCTAAAGTGATCTATGGATGGAGGTTCCTCTGCTTCATATGAAGCCTGGTGCAACACAGTATCTACCCATTCTTTTTTCCGGCTTTTTTCCCTGGCGATTTGTTTCAAAGAATTTAATGCATGATTCCTCGCAACCACTATCAAGTAAGCTTTAAAGCAATGTATTTCTGCCAGCGCACTACGATTGATCCATATTTTCAGAAATACGTCCTGCACGATCTCCTGCGTCAACGGCTCAGATTCTGTAACGCGCATGATAAAATCCCCCAATAGATTATAGTAAGTTTTAAACAGTTCACTAAAGGCGATTTCATCACCTCCTGCAACTTTTAACAGCAGATCTTGTACTGTATTTGTTGTCGGTTCGATCAACGCAGTTGTTGTTTGGAATTCTTAATGAATAAACGCTGATAAAGTTAAATATTTTACATCACAATTAAAAGAAGAAACGTTAAAATTACATGACAAAATTTGGACCGTCTTTGAAAATATTATTACCGGGGAATCGTATGTTTTATATACACCGAAACGGCTGAATAGCTCATTTCTGCTTCAAAAGCCATATGTCACAAATCTTAGACTGGTTTCTCCAGTTAAGCCTGGATTCTTCAGGCTCATCAAAAGTGAGCACGATTCTGCCATCACATACATATTTGGCTGCCACGGGGAATTCCTTAAATTCTTCAAGCCCTTTATTGTACAATGCCGGTTCTATACGGTGGCCGTTTACACGCAACAGGGCCTCTCCAAAGCCCGCAATTCTTATCATATAATGCACTCCCGGGTCAAGATCTTCATAAACCAATTTGGGAAAATGCTGGAACAACTGGGTGGATAATCGTTTTCGGCTCATACCATTATCCCACCAGGCCACATCCGTTCCGTCGTCCGACCGGGTCTGTACATGAGGTTCTTTGGCTATATTCGAAACGTCATCATAATAACTTCCGGGGCCGGGATCTTCCCATGTGCGTATTATTTCAAGCCGGGAAAGTTTCTCCTGTTCGGACTTCAGGTTACGAATTTTTGCAAACTCATCTGCCAGCCACCAACGGTTGTTGAGCGGGTAATCCAGGAAATCGAGAATGGCTCCGCGCTCTTCACCGCTGGCATTGTATTTCCTTACACTGGTCTGCAAGCCGATCGATAAAAATAAGTCCGCACAGTAATCATCAAGTTTTTGTCTCAATTCCGGGTACACAGGGCTCTTGTCTGCCTGGTTGACGATATCTAACGCTTCGTCTATCGCTTTATCGGGGCCAATAACCGTGGCTTCCGACAGCGCCGCATTTGCTTTGTTTTCAAGAGCCTCTTCATATATTTTTCTTCGCCGGGTATAGGTGTCGTAGTAACAACGCATCACCAGCAACTGCCAACGCCAGTTATTTTTTAATTCAGGATGTTTTAGTTCCAAATTATGCCAAAAGGCAAAGCAGGTTTCTATTCCCCCGTTTTCTTCCATCGGGCCCACCCAATTTCTCTCCAGCGCGAGGATGCCATCTGCTGCCGGCTCTGCCAGCGACTTCCCGAAAAAGAAGCGGGTATATTCTTCTGTAATAGTGCGAACATCTTTCTTTGGATTCCATGCCAGTTGGCTCCAGGTTTCTTTGTTTACATCATCGTGTACCCCGTCGGAATAGGAAATGAATCCGTCAGTAAAAGGAGCATAGCGGTTGTGGATTTGCGCATAATAAAAAGGTCGCGGGTTACAGACTTCACGGCCCTCCGTTAACGCAAATGCCTGGTCCCAATCCCGCACCGGGTATTGACAACGAACGCTATGGGTAATATCAGGATAGGAAATGTGTTTGTATTTGGAAGGCAACCTAAAACGTGTTTCGGCGAGGTCGGGGCTACCGGGGCCGGAAACCACGCCTGCCAGCCAATCTGGGTTGTTCTCTTGTAGGTATTCATAGAAGTAATCTACCTGCGCATCGCTAAATCCCTGCAAGGAAATCCATACACCCGCCTTGGGATGATATTTTTTGAGTTCCGCTGCAATCCTTTTAAGAAAAGGCATCACAAAGCGTGGATCGTTATTTCCGGGATCTCCACCGGGGAAAAAGACCCCATCAAGACGCGGACATTCCTGGTAAAAATCAGCATGCTTCTTTACCTCCTCCTCAAACTTGGCTTTTTCTGACAAATCAACATCCGCAGGTGTCCATACCCAATAGTCAAGTCCATAATTATTACATATGTCACTCATCCTTATATTCATCTCTTTTCGGGGAACTTTCATATTGGGACCGGGGGCATCGTCCTGGAATGGAATATTTTCAATACTATTTGTTCCAAACAGGGCAAGCTCACGGATATATTTTTCATATTGGCCCGGTGTCCAGGCATCCCAGGAGTTAGCCGTGTTGCGATAGCCAAGCTGGTGCCCCCGAATAGGGTAAACGGGTGCAGTAGCGATCTCATTTATGCGGTTAAATAAGATCTTCTTTTTCGAAAGGTCTGCTGTTCGCAAAAAATCGCCAATCGCGAAGATCACGCCTCTTTCATCAGCCCCGATCAGCCAGAGAATATCTTTCCCTTCCGACCGATCCATCACTATCCTGAAACCTTCGGCTTTCGTTTCAGGAAGATTTTCTCCAGGCCGCACCGGCAAAGGCAACCCGTTAATTTCGATATCTTTTATCGTGGCCAAAATAATCACAGGGGTATTTACTGATTTTGATGTAAGCCGAAGCTGGATGGAAGTGCGATGGGCTACTTCCTCCTGCAAAACTCTTATTGCCGTTTCCCGGACCGGGTGATTTATTTTGGACGAAGCTATTATAACGGCATTGCTTAAGTCTGTTATTTGCGCTGGTAATACGCCCGAGCGGAATAATACAAAGGCGACCAAAACTGCTTTGATAAACATGCATCTCTTCATATGCTGGAAATTATTATATCTAAACAAATCGGTGATAATCACAGGAGATAATCCATCGTTGCCCGGTTCCGGTTGGTATATTTTCTTATCGCAAAGATTTGTGTACGGATTCGTAAACAAAGCCAATTGTTAGCATTAACGGTACGCTAAAGTAACAAAAAATATGACTCCCGTCGCTTGGTTATTAGGGGAAAAGGATTACTCAATCCTTTATCCATTGATGGATTTATTGGGGGCAGTGTCATTTTGCTTCGCACCCCGTTGAGAATAAAAATCAAATTTATTTATCTTGCATCAGCATTTTAAATAACTATAAATCATGACAACGAAAGATGTAGCGAACCAACTGGTACAGATGTGCCGCGATGGCAAAATAGAAGAAGCTAAGCAGGAATTTTTTACTGAGGATACGCTAAGTGTTGAGCCTGCAGAAGGCGTATTGCCTAAAGAAACCAAAGGCCTGGAAGCAATTCAAAAGAAAGCGGAATTATTCATCTCAATGGTGGAGCAATTCTATGGCAGTACTATAACTGACCCTGTGGTGGCAGGCGATTATTTTTCTGTTGGATGGGACACGGATATACAAATGAAAGGGGAGGAACGAAAAACTTCCGGCGAAATTTGTTTATATAAAGTAAAAGATGGCAAGATCGTTTCAGAGCAATTTTTTTATGAGCTGCAGTCCGCCATAAAAATATAGTAAATCAAATAATTGGCGCAATTGGCCCGGAGAGTACATTTAAAAACCATTACACTATCGTTACTTCAATTCCTGTATTTTCAAGATGGGTAACAAAATGTCCTGAAATGCCACTATCAGTAATGATGCGGTCAACATTTTCAAGGCCACAGATTTTACCGAATCCCCGCTTGCCAAATTTAGTAGAGTCGGACAGTACGATTACTTTTTGCGAGGCCTCCATCATTTGACGGTTCAGGTGGGCTTCCATAACGTTGGTAGTAGTGAGGCCAAATTCCAGGTCTATACCATCCACCCCCAAAAAAAGTTTGGTACATGAAAAATCCGCGAGTATGTTTTGCGCATAAGGACCGGTAACAGAGGATGAACTTTTACGTACCAGGCCTCCGAGTTGCAACACTTCAATGCCAGGATGTTTTATTAATTCCAGTGCCACATTTAATGCCGATGTTACAACGGTTAAATTGCCCCTGTTCTGCAGATTTTTTGCCAGAGCCATCACTGTTGTTCCCGAGGCAATGATGATTGAATCATTTGGTTCTATAAGGCTGGCAGCTACCTTTCCTATTTTTATTTTCTCGGCGGCTTGTAATTTTTCTTTCTCATTTACCGGCTTGTCTACGGTATAAGGATTGTGTAAAGTAGCGCCTCCATGCGTGCGGAACGCCAGGCCCTTTTCTTCAAGTAATTTCAAATCCTTTCGTATGGTTACGGAACTAACTTCGAGGTCTTTGAAAAGATTGAGTACGTTAATGTCTCCTTCTCTCTTTAGTTTCTCTAGTATATATTGATGTCTTTCAGTGATATTCTTCATGACCAGGCATTGTTATATGCAAGTATATTTGTAAAATTAAACAATTAGCAAGAATACTTTGGTTTAATTTTCATTGCAAATGAAACAGAAAATATTTCATTTCATTTTAAATTTAATAATTACTTTTGAAAATATTAATAAACGAAACCATATGAAATGAATGAGGGGAAGGTTGCTATACATTTAATGAACCGCGAGGATGCTATAAATAAGCTGCAACGGCAAATTACCTGGGACATTATTGTTATCGGGGGCGGGGCAACGGGTTTAGGTGTGGCGGTAGATGCGGCAAGCCGTGGATTTAGTACTCTTTTACTGGAACAATCAGATTTTGCAAAAGGTACTTCCAGCCGCAGCACCAAACTGGTTCATGGTGGTGTTCGCTATTTAGCCCAGGGAAATATCAGCCTGGTGTATCAGGCTTTGCGGGAAAGGGGACTAATGTTGCAGAACGCTCCGCATGTGGTAAACAGACAATCCTTTATAATTCCGTGTTATTCCATATTGTCTCAATTGAAGTACCTAACTGGATTAAAGTTATATGACTGGCTTTCAGGTAGATTGAGCTTCGGCAGTTCAAGCTTTCTTAACAGGAAGACTATAATGCAAAAGCTGCCAGGTTTACAAAATAAAGGTTTAACGGGTGGTATAGAATATTATGACGGGCAGTTTGATGATGCCCGCCTGGCCATTAACCTGGCACAGACCACCGTGGATCACGGTGGGGTGGTCTTAAATTATTTCAAAGTAAAACGCCTGCTGAAAAAAGAAGATAAAGTATACGGGCTAGTTGCTCTCGACCTGGAAAGTAAAAGGGAGCATGTTTTGGAAGCCAGAACGATTATTAATGCAACGGGTGTTTTCGTGGACGATATTTTACAAATGGACCGGCCAGAAAGCCGGCCTACCGTACAATCAAGCCAGGGGATCCATCTTGTTTTTGATAAATCGTTCTTCAAAGGCTGCCATGCCGTGATGATTCCAAAAACAATGGATGGCCGGGTGTTATTTGCAGTTCCGTGGCACGATCATGTGTTGGTGGGCACTACGGATACACCCCTGGATAAGCATTCCCTGGAGCCCGTTGCCCTGAAGGAGGAAATCAATTTTATACTGAAAACGATTCGGCAGTATTTCTCCAAACCGGTAGCGAAAACGGATGTGCTAAGTGTTTTCGCAGGCCTCCGGCCACTGGCAGCGCCGCAGAAAGAAACAGATAGTACTAAAGAAATTTCCAGGGATCATAAACTGATTGTTAGCAAGTCCGGTCTTATAACTATTACCGGTGGTAAATGGACCACCTATCGCAAAATGGCTGAAGTAACCGTAAACAAGGCAATAGAAACAGGCGGTTTAAAAAACATCCCCTGTAAAACCAGGCAACTTTCCATTCATGGTTCTACAACGCATCTGCGAACAGGTGATTCACTGGATATATATGGAAGCGACCGGGAAGAAATAAGGTTGTTGATAAAAGAAAGCCCTGAATTACAGGAAAAAATAATTGACAGTTTCCCCAACATACAGGCAGAAGTTATTTGGGCTGTGAGACGTGAAATGGCCAGGACAGTCGAAGATATCCTTGCCCGGAGAACCCGGCTGTTGTTTTTAGATGCTAAGGCAGCCGTGAGGGCCGCGCCCATAGTAGCTGATTTGGTTATGAATGAATTGGGTTATCGTGAGGAATGGAAAGATAAACAGTTGGAAAGTTTTTATTCAATCGCTAAAAATTATATATTAGAGCCCCGGCAGCGGGAAATGGTTTTGGATTTATAAAATAAAAACGGCTTGATATGGAAAAATTTATTTTGTCACTTGACCAGGGAACGACGAGTTCAAGAGCGATAGTATTTAATAAAAAGGGGAACATAGTTTCTATCGCTCAAAAAGAGTTTACCCAATATTATCCGCAGTCGGGCTGGGTAGAGCATGATGCAAAAGAAATATGGTCCTCGCAGGCCACGGTGCTTGCTGAAGCTATTGTAAAAGCCGGGGTAAACGCATCGGATATTGCTGCGATAGGTATTACGAATCAAAGAGAAACCACTATTATATGGAATAAGGATACCGGTGTGCCTGTATATAATGCTATCGTGTGGCAGGACCGGCGCACTGCCGATACCTGTGATCAATTGAAGAAAGAGGGTCACGAGCCAATGATACAGGGGAAAACAGGCCTGCTGGTAGATGCGTACTTTTCGGCTACCAAAATTAAATGGATACTGGACAATGTACCCTCTGCAAGAGACGATGCCGACAGGGGCTTGCTGGCATTCGGTACTGTTGACTCCTGGCTGGTATGGAACCTCACGGGTGGCGAGGTTCATGTAACCGATATTACCAATGCTTCACGAACCATGCTTTTTAATATTCACACGCAGCAGTGGGATGATGCGTTATTGAAATTGCTGGATATACCAGCAGTTATCTTACCGCAAGTACGATCATCCAGCGAGGTATATGGCAACACAGCGGGCAAGCTCCTCGCCGCCCGGATTCCTATTTCAGGAATAGCCGGTGATCAGCAGGCAGCATTGTTCGGGCAAATGTGTACTCAAAAAGGCATGGTAAAAAATACATATGGTACCGGATGCTTTATGCTGATGAATATCGGTGACAAACCCATTCTCTCCAAAAACAGGTTAATAACCACTATCGCCTGGAAGATCGGCGATTCAGTGCAGTATGCGCTTGAAGGCAGCATATTTATAGGTGGTGCCGTAGTTCAATGGCTCCGGGATGGCCTGGGAATCATTTCTTCTTCTTCGGAAGTTGAGACCAAAGCTTTGCAAGTACCTGACAACGGGGGTGTTTACCTTGTTCCTGCATTCGCGGGCCTGGGCGCACCTTATTGGAATCCTCATGCACGCGGCATGATGGTTGGATTAACAAGGGGAACAACCAATGCCCACATAGCGAGGGCCGCATTGGAAAGTATCGCGTTGCAAACCATGGAAGTATTAAAGGCTATGGAGGCTGATGCTGGCACTACTATAAAAGAACTACGGGTAGATGGGGGCGCCACAGTAGATGACCTCTTAATGCAAATCCAGGCAGACGTATTGAATACAGTAGTAGTACGACCAAAAATAACAGAAACTACTGCTATCGGTGCAGCCTACTTAGCGGGATTGGCAGTAGGGTTTTGGAAAGATATGGAGGAAATACAAAAGCAATGGGCAACCAACCGCCGGTTCGAGCCTAATGCAGAAAACAACCCGGATGCATTAATTAAGGGATGGCACAAAGCCGTAAAGGCCTGTATAGCCTGGGCCGAAAATTAGTATCTCGTGTCGTAAAGGAAACAGCTTGATAAATAAAAACTAATAGGTATGTCAGAATTTGCAGCCGAACTAATCGGTACTATGTTTCTAATTCTCCTGGGCAACGGCGTAGTAGCCAATGTAGTACTCAAAGGCACAAAAGGAAATAACGGCGGATGGATCGTTATCACTACGGGATGGGCGCTGGCTGTGTTTGTAGGGGTAGTGATTGCTGCTCCTTTTAGTGGTGCTCACCTAAATCCTGCAGTCACTATTGGCCTGGCAATTATTGGAAAATTCGCCTGGTCTAAAGTGCTTTCGTACATCATAGCGCAGGTGATTGGGGCGCTGCTGGGTTCTTTCCTGGTGTGGATTGTATATAAGAATCATTTTGATGCCACAACGGATGGTGATAGTCAATTGGCGGTATTCAGTACTTCACCGGCTATTAAAAATTTATTTTTCAATTTCATGAGCGAAGTGGTAGGTACTTTCGTATTAGTATTTGTAGTTTTTTATTTTACCAACGCAGAAATAACGCCGCAGAAAACACCTATAGGCCTGGGATCGCTTGGCGCTTTGCCGGTAGCTTTTTTAGTTTGGGCTATTGGCCTTTCTTTAGGAGGCACTACCGGGTATGCCATTAACCCGGCAAGGGATGTAGGTCCCCGGATTGTACATGCTATCTTGCCCTTAAAACACAAGGGATCCAGCGACTGGAAGTACGCATGGGTACCTATCCTGGGTCCATTTGTAGGCGCCACGATTGCTGCGTTGCTGTATTTATTGATGAACCCCTGAAAATAACCAAGGGAATCTACTCCACATTCCAGCCGCCCACAATCAGTTTTGGTTGCTGTCCATCCAAGTCGGACGTATGGCAGGAAACGGATACTGTTCTTTCTTCCCCAGGTAAGAGCGTGAAATAATTATCCTCCCAAAACACCGGAACTACTGATTCATGGCTATGTCCTTTTTTTAAATCCAGGTAAACCATAAAAGCAAACCCGTGTGTGGGATTTTTCAGTTTTACATAGATTACAGTTTCTCCTTCTTTTTTTGTGATCGTTTCAGTTGTTTTCAATTTCACTTTTGAGAGCTGTTCCAATAAAGTAAGATCAGCATATTGAGATTGCGGTGTTCCATACCATGTACTCTTTTTTTCATCAAGACTGTCTTTTTGTGTTGATAAAACATAAAAATTAGTGCTCACCATGCGATTTTGTTTATCAAATAAGCGCAGATCAAGAAACCAGGTTTTACTCACATTCATAGCAGCCGGTAAGCTGAATACTTCTTTGACTTCCTGCGAAGCCAATGCTGTAACCGGGACTGTTTTTTTCAATATTGATTTTGTATTAAAGTCATACACATTTATTTCCGTAGAAAGCCCGGCTGTATTTTCAGAAGTGTTATTCATTACTTCTACCGTATTGTTTCCATAATTGTAGGAGATATGCAATGGTTCATTAGCTTTTCTTGTTCCGTAAAAGGCCCCTGTCGGCATCAAATAATAGTCATACAGTTGCCACCAGAGCTTTGGCCACGAGGCGTTATACATCCATTGAATAATCCCGGTTGCCTCAAAACGATTGGCCTCAAAACCTTCAAACATCGCCCGCATGCCTTCATAATTAAGGTACTGGGCCTTCCTCAAATAATCAGTTAAGTTTTCGGCCGTTCCCACGCGGGTATCCATCGCATTATTATACGCATCCAGGTTGTGAAATTTGCCGCGTGCCGCGTGATACAACCATGAACTTCCGATTGGCCAGAGAGAATCTTTGGGGATCATTTTCTGTAAACTTTCTAGTACGGGTACCTGTGGTCCCGGGCCGGTTTCGGTATTGAAGCCAAAAGCGCCGCCATAAGAAGTATCCGTATACCAATAAGCAGGGGGAACATAATCATAGGGGCCGCGCATTTTCATGCCCGTTGGACCCGTAATTTCGCTAACCCATTCTTTTGCAGATTGGGAATAAGGGCGCGTAGGATCTTCGTTCTTTAAAATATCCAGGTATTTCCATTCTAACTCAGGCCTTGGCCATTTATCACTTCCATACAGCCAGGCAAAAATACTGGGATGGTTTCTCAGCCATACAACCTGGTCGCGCCATGACCTGGCTGCCACATCAATTTGTTCCGGGGTTACAATTCCTCCATATTTATCATCCGGTGTTCCAAAAATTCCTTTCCATTCCCATTGACAACTAAAGCCCACCATTATTAAAATTCCTTTCTCATCGCAGAGGTCATAAATATGCTGATCTCCTCCCCAAAAACCTTCCATCCGGATTGCATTGAGATTCATGTGAACGGCGTAATCAATTCCCGCACTTTCATAAGCCGGTGTTGCATTCAGCAACATTGGATCCGTCCAGCCACCACCTTTTATTAATATTTTTTTCCCGTTTAAGCGATAGGCACGGAAACCTTTATCCGTCATATAACCGGAAACGGAACGGATACCGAATTTCAGTTTCTTAGCGTCAGAAAGCTGGTTGTTCGTCTCATAACTTATTTCAAGCGAATATAGATTCGGTTTGCCCAAATCGTGAGTCCACCAAAGTTTCGGATGATTAATGCTTAGTGCCTTGTATTCTCCCGGCGTAAGCACGATCTCTTTTGATTCC
>JBDTOV010000038.1:0-37118 GCA_039933035.1 Ginsengibacter sp.
AGCGAAACAGATAAAAATATTGGCGACACTATAAGTGTTGACATATTCAATGAAGGCGACAAAGTGATTGTTGTTGGCACCACTAAAGGAAAAGGTTTCCAGGGTGTTGTAAAACGTCATGGTTTTCATGGAGTAGGGGAGCAATCCCATGGCCAGCACGACAGGTCAAGAGCACCGGGATCAATTGGCGGATCGTCTTACCCTGCAAGAGTATTTAAGGGTATGCGCATGGCGGGCCGCATGGGTAGCGATAAAGTGAAGATGAAAGGCCTTAAAGTGGTTAAAATTTTTCCTGAGAAAAATTATCTGTTAATAAGTGGTTCGGTTCCCGGCCATAATGGTTCCATCCTTTTAATTCAGAAGTAATATGCAATTAGATATAATAAATATAGAGGGAAATAAAACCGGCAGAAGTATAACCCTTCCTGATGAAATTTTTGCATCAGAGCCAAACAGCCATGTAATCTGGCTCGCAGTAAAACAACATCTTGCCGCACGTCGCCAGGGTACGCATAAAGTAAAAACCCGTGCTGAGGTGGAAGGATCTTCAAAGAAGCTTCACAAACAAAAAGGTACGGGTGGAAGCCGGAAAGGAAATCTTCGTAATCCTTTGTACAAAGGTGGTGGTACTGTTTTCGGACCTAAACCACATGGTTATGATTTTAAACTGAACCGAAAAGTAAAAGACCTTGCCAAGATCGGCGCTTTGAGTACAAAAGCAAAAGAAAACAAAATAACTATAGTTGAAGATATCAGATTGGATGTTCCTTCCACTAAAACACTAACCGGGATTTTCAATGTAATTGTACCGGGCAGCAGGAGAACATTATTCATAATGGCGGAACACAACGAAAACGTTTACAAAAGTTTTCGGAATGCACCCTCTATATGTGGAACGTCACTGAGTGATATCAATACCCATGATATCATGAATGCGGACTCGATAGTATTCACCGAAAATGCGGCGAAAATATTTGTAGAAGAAAATGAAGTTGAAAATAAAGAGGTTGCAGAAGCATCAGAATGATTAATAGGAACGACGATAAATAAAATAAATTAAATAGACATGAAGCTGTCTGAAGTACTAATAAGACCTGTTTTATCAGAAAAAGTAAACCGTTTAACTGAAAAGTACAACCGGTACACTTTTATTGTTAACCGGAAAGCGAATAAGCTGGAAATCAAGAAAGCGGTTGAGGAGTTTTACGGAATCCAGGTGGAAGATGTCAATACGCTTACCATGCCTTCCAAGGTAAAACAGCGCAATACAAAAGCAGGATTACTAACGGGTCGTAAACCTGCAAAAAAGAAAGCAGTGGTTACGGTGGCGGAAGGTGAAACCATTGATCTCTATGGAAATGTTTAACAGGAATAATTTTTAAAATCCCGGTAATTACCGGGACAAAATAATAAAACAAATGGCTCTAAGAAAATACAAACCTACCACCGCAGGCACACGCTGGCGAATAGGTAATGCCTATGCAGAGGTTACTACCAATGTTCCTGAAAAGAGCCTGGTAGAAATGGTGCACCATACTGCCGGCCGAAATTCCCAGGGACGCAGAAGCATGCGCTATCTTGGTGGCGGCCATAAAAAAATGTACCGTATTATTGATTTTAAAAGAGATAAAAAAGATATTCCTGCTACTATAAAAACAATTGAATACGATCCCAACAGGAGTGCTTTTATTGCATTATTAGCTTTTGCTGATGGTGAAAAAAGATACATTATTGCTCCACAGGGCATACAAGTGGGGGCTACTATTATTAGCGGAGATGCCGTGGCACCTGAACTGGGGAATGCTCTGAAATTAAAAAATATGCCCTTGGGTACGGTAGTACATAATATTGAAATGCAACCTGGCCAGGGTGGTAAATTAGCAAGAAGCGCAGGCTCCTCGGCACAATTGGCCAACAAAGAAGATAAGTATGCTGTATTAAAAATGCCCAGTGGTGAGTTGAGAAAAATACTGATCAATTGTTATGCAACCGTAGGTGTGGTAAGCAATAGTGATCATAGCCTTGAAAGCAAGGGAAAAGCTGGCAGAAACCGGTGGTTGGGTATTCGTCCGAGAACTAGGGGTGTTGCGATGAATCCTGTTGATCATCCGATGGGTGGTGGTGAAGGTAAAGCATCAGGCGGTCATCCACGCAGCAGAACGGGCAAATATGCCAAAGGCCAGGTAACACGAACCCGCGGAAAAGGTTCGGATAAAATGATTATTCAAAGGAAAAATGGTAAAAAATTACCGAATAAATAAGAAAGAATTTTTGCATTGTATCCCGATGGCTATCGGGACTAAAAACGTAAATCAATAAAATGGCTCGTTCAATTAAAAAAGGTCCTTATGTAGAAGCTAAGCTCGAAAATAAGGTGCTTGGTATCAACGAAGGAACATCTAAAAAAGGTGTTATTAAAACATGGTCACGCCGTTCTACCATTACACCCGACTTTGTAGGTCATACATTCGCTGTGCATAACGGTAATAAATTTATTCCGGTATATGTTACAGAATTTATGGTAGGACATAAACTAGGTGAATTTGCACCTACAAGAAATTTCAGAGGACATTCAAGTAAAAAGATCGCATAATATTAAGATACAGGCACCGGTATCCGGAATCAAGAAACTAAATAAAATGGAAGCAGTAGCTAAATTAAATAATTACCCCACGTCGCCACGCAAAATGCGTTTACTGGCAGATTTGATCCGTGGGCTTGAAGTTGAAAAAGCTTTGGGAATTTTGCAATTTAATCCTAAGCACCCGGCTGTGCCCATGTATAAATTATTAAAAAGCGCCATCAATAACTGGGAACAAAAGAACAGTGATGAAAAAGTGGAAAATGCCGGCCTTATAGTAAAAACTATTATGGTGGATTGTGGTAGGGTCATTAAGCGTATGCGCCCCGCGCCACAGGGACGTGGTTACCGCGTACGTAAGCGCAGCAATCATGTTACCATTATTGTTGACAGCAATAATAAGGGTACGCTTTCTATCAAAAAGACGGTAGCAAAGGCGGAACCTCTACCAGTGGAAGCTGAAGTGGTTGAAACAAAAAAGGAAGTTGCTAAAAAAGCGCCTGCTAAAAAAGAAGCAACAGCAAAAGCAATAAAGACTAAAAAGGAAAAACCTGCTGTGGAAGAAACTGAAAAGAAATCTGCAACAAAAAATATTAAAAAATAAAAACCGAATATGGGTCAAAAAACAAATCCGATTGGTGCCAGGTTAGGAATCATCCGTGGATGGGATAGCAACTGGTTTGCTCATCCTAAAGACTATGCTAAAAAGCTCATTGAAGATGACAGAATAAGAACATACTTAAATGCCCGTATCAACAAAGGCGGTATAGCAAAAATTGTTATAGAACGTACGCTTAATAAATTAATCATAACCATCCACACCTCCAAGCCGGGAATCATTATCGGTAAAGGCGGCGGGGAAGTGGATCGTATAAAAGAGGAATTAAAGAAGCTTACCGGTAAAGATGATGTACAGATAAACATTCTTGAAATTCGTCGCCCCGAACTGGATGCAAATATTGTAGCAGATACTATTGCAAAGCAAATTGAAAACCGTATTAATTATAAAAGAGCCATCAAAATGTCTATTGCTTCCGCCTTAAGAATGGGTGCGGAAGGGATTAAAGTGAGGGTAGGAGGCCGTTTGGGTGGAGCGGAAATTGCCCGTAGCGAAGAAATAAAACAAGGCCGTACCCCATTGCATACGTTGAGAATGGACATAGATTACGCGAATGTTTTTGCTCAAACAGTCTATGGGAAAATTGGTGTGAAAGTATGGATTTGTAAAGGTGAAGTGTTGGCGAAGAGAGACCTGAACCCTAACATAATCGCAGGTGGTGGAAAAAGTGATAATGATATGCAACAGGGTGACAGGAGGGGTGGATTCGGCGATCGGCGCGGTGGTGGCGACAGAGGTGGAGACCGGCGCGGTGGTGGCGGTGGAGACAGACGCGGTGGTGGTGGCGGCGACAGACGCGGTGGCGGTGGCGGAGGCAGAAGATAACACGCTTGTTTTTGGAAAATGTTTGCGTAAGAGCATTGCCAGCAACTCAGCAATTTAATAATTCAACAATTAAAATATTATGTTACAGCCAAAAAGATCGAAGCACAGGAAGATGCAAAAAGGCCGTATGAAAGGTGACACGAAACGCGGTGCTACGCTTGCATTTGGAACCTTTGGCCTAAAAGCACTGGACTCAGTTTGGTTAACTAACAGGCAAATCGAATCTGCCAGGCAGGCACTTACCCGTCACATGAAGCGTGAAGGAAATGTATGGATACGGATATTTCCTGATAAACCTATTACCAAAAAACCGGCAGAAGTTAGAATGGGTAAAGGTAAGGGTAACCCGGAGTATTGGGCAGCAGTTGTTCAGCCAGGTAGAATTATCTTTGAAGCGGATGGTGTTTCCATGCAAATTGCCAAAGAAGCCTTTGAATTAGCAGCGCAAAAGTTGCCCATTGCAACGAAATTTGTCGTAACAAGAGATTACGAAGCATAAGCAAATTATTAAAATTTAAGAGATGTCAAATAAAAACGATTTTAAAAACAGCCTGAAAGAGATGAATGAGGTTGATCTTACATCACGAATCGAAGAAGATGAGTTACGTATAAAGAAATTAAAATTTGCCCATGCGGTTTCTCCTTTGGAAAATCCAATGAACATTCGCGGTGTCAGGAAAGACCTGGCCCGGTTAAAAACAGAATTAAGAACAAAGCAATTAGGTTCTAAATCCTAAAAAATAAAATAATGCCCGATAGAAATTTAAGAAAAACCAGGACCGGCGTGGTTTCCAGCAATAAGATGGATAAAACGATTACCGTTAAGGTTGAAAGAAAAGTGAAGCATCCATTATACGGTAAGTTTATTAAAAAAACATCCGGCTTTCATGCGCATGATGAAAAGAATGAGTGTAGTATTGGTGACTTGGTTAAAATAATGGAAACCAGGCCTATGAGTAAATTGAAGCGCTGGAGATTGGTGGAAGTTCTTGAGAAAGTGAAATAAGTGACCGGGTTGTGTTGGTTGGACCTACCGGTTTTTTAAAATAAAATATTGGTTTAATTGCTCCAGGCTCGTTGCCGGGAGTTTAAAGAATAAATAAAATGATTCAGCAAGAAAGCAGGTTAAATGTAGCGGATAACAGCGGAGCAAAAGAGGTACTGTGCATTCGCGTTCTTGGAAATTCCGGCCAGGACTATGCACACGTTGGTGATAGAATAGTGGTTACAGTAAAAGATGCCTTGCCTGCAGGGGGCATTAAGAAAGGAACAGTAAGTAAAGCTGTTATAGTGCGGACTAAAAATAAGCTTCGTCGTAAAGATGGTTCTTATATACGGTTCGATGATAATGCAGTGGTTCTTTTAAATGCATCGGATGAGCCAAGAGGAACCAGGATATTCGGGCCAGTGGCCCGTGAGTTGCGGGAGAAGGGGTATATGAAGATAATTTCCCTTGCCCCTGAAGTATTATAATTGTATCTTTGCACCCCCAAAAAAAGGGGTTATTTAATAAGAAATAAATCAAGACAAAACATTTGTCAAAAATGAAGACAAGATTTAAACCAAAGTTCAACATAAAAAAAGGCGACTCCGTGGTCATCATAACCGGTGATGATAAAGACCTGTCAAAACCGCGTAAAGTGCTCGAGGTAATAACGGAGAAAAATCGTGTGCTGGTGGAAGGTGTGAATTTTGTTACCAAACACACCAAACCCTCCGCTCAGAATACCAAGGGTGGCATCATGAAAGTAGAAGCGCCTGTCGCCATATCTAACGTTATGCTTTGGGATGCCAAATCACATTCGCATTCAAAAATAAGCAGGACAAGAACGGATGGTAAATTAATAAGAACTGCAAAAAAATCAGGGGAGGTAATTAAATAATGAGCACTGAAAAATATACACCGCGAATGGCAGAAAAGTACAAGAAGGAAGTGGTACCTGCTTTAATGAAAAAATTTGCGTACAAGTCTGTAATGCAGGCTCCCCGGCTGACAAAAGTTTGTATAAACCGTGGAGTAAACGGGGCCGTTGCTGATAAAAAATTAGTGGATGTTGCCATTGAAGAACTGACCACTGTTACCGGGCAGAAAGCTGTTGCAACCATGTCCAAAAAAGATATCTCTAATTTCAAGTTGCGTAAAAATATGCCTATAGGGGCAAAAGTTACTTTGCGTGGAGTAAATATGTATGAATTCCTTGATAGATTGGTTTCTGTTTCGCTACCACGTGTGCGTGATTTTAAAGGTATCAGCGATAAATCTTTTGATGGTCGTGGAAATTATACATTGGGTATTACCGAGCAAATTATTTTTCCTGAAATTGATATTGATAAAGTAAATAAAATAACCGGGCTTGATATCACTTTCGTAACAACAGCCGGTACCAATGAAGAAGCATTTGAATTGCTGAAAGAACTGGGTATGCCTTTTAAAAATATTAAAAAATAACCCCCCGATACATCCGGGGAGATAAACAAAAATAGAAATTATGGCTAAAGAGTCGGTAAAAGCGAGGCAAAAAAAGCGGGAGAAGATGGTGGCCCAATATGCTGAAAAAAGAAAGGCTTTGAAAGAAGCTAAAGATTATAGGGGACTGGATCTTCTTCCTAAAAACGCCTCCCCGGTTCGGCTTAAAAACCGTTGCCAGCTTACAGGCAGGCCTCGGGGTTATTTAAGGCATTTCGGGCTTTCAAGAAACATTTTCCGCGATATGGCTCTACAGGGAAAAATTCCGGGAGTTAAAAAAGCAAGTTGGTAAAAAACCGGCAATTGTAAAAGGTGTACTGGATATCGCATGGTAAATAAATAAAAATAAAAGAATAACAATGGTTACTGATCCTATAGCAGATTACTTAACAAGAATACGAAATGCTCAAATGGCCAATCACAGGCTTGTAGAGATTCCGGCAAGTAATTTAAAGAAGCGCATCACTGAAATTTTATATGACAAAGGGTATATTTTGAAATATAAATTTGAAGATGACTCCAAGCAGGGCTTAATTAAAATCGCTTTGAAGTATGACCCACAAACTAAGCTTCCTGCTATACAAAGCCTGGAAAGAATTAGCCGTCCGGGATTGCGTACGTATTCAAAACCAGATGAATTTAAGCGTGTAAAGAATGGTTTGGGAATTGCTATCATATCCACTTCAAAAGGTGTAATGACTGATAAAGAAGCGAAATCACAAAAAGTGGGTGGAGAAGTGTTGTGTAATATTTACTAATCTATTGGGTATGATAATTAAGCCTTAGTCGTGGCTGAACGCTGCCCCGTATCATAAAATAAAAAAACCGGCTATGTCAAGAATTGGAAAAAACCCCGTGACGATCACAAGCGGAGTAAATGTAATTGTGGGTGCTGATAACGTCATAACTGTTAAAGGGCCTAAAGGGGAATTAAAACAGTCTATTGACCGCGATATTAAGGTTGAGGTTAAAGACGATAAAATTGAATTTGTGCGCCCCACTGATCAGATACGTCACAAGGCCATGCATGGCTTATATCGTTCACTTGTCAACAATATGGTGCACGGTGTTACTGAGGGTTATGTAAAAAAACTTGAGTTGGTAGGAGTTGGTTACAAAGCCTCCCACCAGGGCAATCTTCTCGATCTTTCTTTGGGGTATTCTCATAATATCGTTTTTGAAATACCCAAGGAACTTAAGGTGGCGACGTCCCAGGAGAAAGGTAAAAATCCTATCATTACGCTTGAAAGTATAGACAAGCAATTGCTGGGACAAGTAGCGGCAAAAATTCGTAGCTTACGTAAGCCTGAACCCTACAAAGGAAAGGGCGTGAAGTTTGAAGGCGAAGTCTTACGCAGAAAAGCTGGTAAGTCTGCCGGTAAATAAGTAATGAAATAACAAATCTCCGGCATCCCGTTAGGAATTGGAAGGAGAGCAAACAGAATAAAACAATGAACTCAAAAGTTAGCGCAAGGCAAAAAATCAGGTATCGCATCCGTAAAAAAATCAGTGGGAGTGCTCAAAAACCGAGGCTCAGCGTTTTTAGAAGTAACCGAGATATTTACGTACAGTTAATAGACGATGTAAATGGCGTTACGCTTGCCTCCGTATCATCCCGCCAGGCTGATATTGTTGCTCAGAAGGCAAATAAAGTTGAAACGAGCAAGCTGGTAGGGTCTGCTATAGCATTGAAATCTGGTGAATTAGGGATTAAAGATGTAGTATTTGATCGTAGTGGTTATATATACCATGGACGCGTTAAAGCAGTTGCAGAAGGTGCCCGGGAAGGCGGCCTGAAATTTTAATAAAAATTTGTAAAAAACATCAATTTTGAAATCAAATACGCAAAGAATAAAAGGCGCTGATCTTGAGCTTAAAGAAAAAGTGGTATCCATTAATCGTGTTGTGAAGACAACGAAGGGAGGAAGAGCATTTAGCTTTTCTGCGTTGGTAGTAGTCGGCAACGAAAATGGAGTGGTGGGACAAGGACTCGGTAAAGCCAAGGAAGTTCAGGAGGCTATTCTTAAAGGAATAGATGATGCGAAAAAGAACCTGATCAGGGTTCCGATTATGCATGGCACTATACCCCATGAGCAATGGAGTAAGGAAGGCGCAGCAAAAATATTAATAAAACCTGCAGCGCAAGGTACCGGCGTAATAGCAGGAGGCAGTATGCGTGCGGTTTTGGAAAGTGCCGGCATCACCGATGTTTTGGCGAAGTCATTGGGTTCTGCCAATCCACATAACGTGGTGAAGGCAACTGTGAAAGCTTTGGCTACTTTGCGGGAACCTATTGCTGTCGCAAAAACAAGAAACATATCTTTAAAAAAAGTATTTAACGGATAATTTAACGGGTTACTAAACCAATCGTCAGTTCGTCAACAATAGCAACGATGACAGATAACCTCATGAAATAATTTTAGAAATGGCAAAGATCAAAATAACACAGGTTAAAAGCGGGATTGACCGTTCGGAGCGTCAAAAGCTTACTTTAAAAGCACTCGGATTAAATAAGATGAATGCTACCAAAGAAGTAGAGGCGACTCCGCAAATTTTAGGAATGGTTAAAAAGGTGGACCACCTGGTTACTGTAGAAGAAATTGCGTGATGAAGACCGCTTATGCAGAAAGCACCGGGTAGAGAATTATAAACAATCATAAAAGCGAGCTCCGGGTACACGGGGCGTTAAGTTCAAAAAAAGTACAATGCCAATAAACAATCTAAGGCCTGCAACAGGCGCTACACACAAACAAAAAAGAATTGGTCGGGGTGAGGCTTCCGGAAAAGGCGGCACATCAACAAAAGGTAATAAAGGCGGACAAAGCCGGGCCGGTTATAAAATTAAAATGGCGCACGAAGGTGGCCAGATGCCCATTCAGCGCAGGCTTCCAAAACGCGGGTTCAAAAACATTAACAGGATCGAGTATAAAGTTTTCAATCTTGGCCAGATAGACCAGTTGATTGAAAAGCACGGTTTAAAAGAATTCAATATTGAAAACCTATATATCAATAATCTTATCAGCCAGAATGATAGGGTAAAAATTTTAGGTAACGGTGTATTGAAGGCAAACATACCTTTCAAAGTAAATGCAATAAGTGAAAAAGCGAAAGGTGCCATTGAATCTGCAGGGGGAACTGTCGAAATAGTTAAATAATTAATTGATATTTGCTTTCTGTAACCGGAATGCAAATATTTAAATACTGATAAGTCTGTGAAGAAATTCATCGCAACAATAAAAAACATTTGGACAATTGAAGAATTGAGGAATAAGATTCTCTTTACTTTGTTACTCATTCTTATTTACAGGGTGGGTTCTTATATTGTTCTTCCGGGTCTTGATCCCAATCAGCTTACTAACCTGCAAAATAGTTCCAAAAGTGGTATGCTTGGTCTTCTTGACGCTTTCGTGGGAGGTGCCTTTGCTAAGGCATCTATTTTTGCCCTGGGGATTATGCCTTACATTTCTGCTTCTATTTTCATGCAATTGATGACTATTTTGGTTCCCCAGATTTCCAAAATTCAAAAAGAGGGAGAGAGTGGACAGAAAAAAATTAATCAATGGACCCGGTATCTTACCGTCGTTGTAACGGCCTTCCAGGCCGCAGCCTATATTGGTTTTTTAAAAAGTTCGAACCAGGGAGCCCTATTGCCGGCTTACGAACCATTTTTCTGGGTTTCTACCGTAATACTTCTTACTACCGGTACTTTATTTGTAATGTGGCTTGGTGAAAAGATAACCGATAAAGGACTTGGTAACGGTACTTCTATCATCATCATGGTGGGCATCCTGGCCAGGTTGCCGCAAAATTTTATACAGGAGTTTTCAGCTAAACAAACCCGTGGTGGGGGTGGATTGTTAATTTTTCTTGTGGAAATCGCCGCATTTATAGCAGTTGTTCTTGGATTGATTGTTTTGGTGCAGGGGGTACGAAAGGTTCCGGTGAACTATGCCAAGCAAATAGTGGGCAACCGCCAGTTCGGTGGTGCTCGGCAATTTTTACCTTTAAAGGTAAATGCTGCAGGAGTAATGCCTATCATCTTTGCACAGGCTATCATGTTTTTACCTACCATTTTCTTAGGATTTCAAACTACAGGAAAAAGTTGGGCGCTCTATTTTACCTCTCCTACTAATATGGTCTATATGGCGGTATATTCTGTTATGGTTATTGGATTTACATTCTTATATACGGCCCTTATTTTTAATCCACGACAGGTATCTGACGATCTCAAGCGAAGCAACGGTTTTATACCGGGTGTTAAGCCGGGACAACCCACAACCGATTACATAGGCACCATTATGGATCGTATTACTTTACCGGGTGCTATATTACTCGCGTTTGTAGGTATTTTACCCGGTATTGCACAACTGTTAGGCGTGACGCAGGGCTTTGCCTCTTTTTACGGAGGAACTTCTTTGCTTATTATGGTAGCGGTTGTTTTGGATACGCTTCAGCAGATAGAAACTCAATTGCTCATGCGTCAATATGATGGGCTCATGAGTACAGGCCGAATACAGGGGAGACAATCCGTAGCGCCGGGCGTGACAGGAAATATGTAATTATTTTTTATATTATATTTTATTATTGACCCTGGCCCGTTATGGTCAGGGTTTTTAAATACATTCATGATTATTTATAAAACACATGATGAAACGGAACTTATCAGGCAAAGTTGTTTATTGGTGAATAATACGATTGCTGAGATAGCAAAACATTTAAAGCCCGGTGTTTCCACTCTCTATTTAAACAACCTTGCTGATGCGTTTATTCGTGATCATGGCGCCATTCCATCCTTTAAAAATTATCATGGCTTTCCATTCGCGTGTTGCATGTCAGTAAACGATGCAGTCGTACACGGATATCCTACCAACCGTGAACTTAAAGAAGGCGATGTACTTTCTGCAGATGTAGGTACATTTAAAAATGGATTTCATGGTGACAGCGCTTATACATTTGCGTTAGTAAGTGTAGACGATGCCATAAAAAAGCTTATGCGTATCACAAAAGAGGCTCTCTATAAAGGAATAGAAAAAGCAATTACAGGGAACAGGGTCGGCGATATTGCCTTCGCGATACAGGAACATACGGAGCGTAAAAATGGTTATGGCGTAGTGCGTGAACTGGTTGGTCACGGCCTGGGTAAAGACTTACACGAAGACCCGCAGGTGCCTAATTACGGCAAGCGGGGTAGTGGTACCAAACTTAATGATGGCCTGGTAATAGCTATTGAGCCTATGATAAACCTGGGCAAAAGATATGTTTTTAATGATAAAGACGGGTGGACAGTACGAACTAAAGATGGAAAACCATCTGCCCATTATGAGCATACTGTTTGTGTAAGAAAAGATAAGGCGGATATACTGTCTTCATTTGATACTATTGAAGCAGCCGAGAAAGCAAACAAATATTTGTGTTCTGACTATTATTAATACCAATCCTCCGGCTTTTATTTTTGTCGCTATATTTATTCTGAGATAATTTCTATTGTAATTTTCAATTGTGCATTTATTCCCTTTAGGCATCCAATGAAATAAATAATGCAAAGGAAAAAGCTGGTTATAATTGGAGGAGGTGCCGCAGGCTTTTTCTGCGCAATAAATGCTGCAGCAGAGAGCCCGGAGCTTGAGGTAATCGTTGTTGAAAAAACAGGTAAGCTCCTTAGTAAGGTAAGCGTAAGTGGTGGTGGTCGCTGTAATGTCACGCATGCATGTTTCAGTATTGCTGTAATGGTTCAACATTATCCAAGAGGAGAAAAATTTTTAAAAAAGGCCTTTCATCATTTTTTCACGACAGATACTATTGATTGGTTTCAAAAGAGAAACGTACAACTAAAAACCGAAACAGACGGCCGGATGTTTCCTGAGAGCAATACTTCTGAAACCATTATCAACTGTTTTATGCAGGAAGCTAATAAATACAATGTGCCAATATGGTTGAATCGTGAAATAGTAAAAATTGAAAAAATTTCGTGGGCAGATCACAAGGATAGTTTTCAGTTATATTTCAAAGACAGTTCTGTTGTACAAGCTGATTTTGTTTGTATTGCATGCGGCGGGTATCATAAACCAGGTCAATATAACTGGATTACAGGCCTCGGACATAGCTATGCAACGCCCGTTCCTTCGCTGTTCACATTTAACGTTCCGAATAACCCAATTGCTGCACTCATGGGTATTTCGGTGGAAAAAGTAAGTATAAAAGTCAACGAAATTAATGTATCCCAAAGCGGGCCAATACTGATTACGCACTGGGGATTTAGCGGCCCGGCTATTTTGAAGCTTTCTGCTTTTGCCGCAAGAAAACTGGCGGCCTTGCATCATGATTTTTCAATTTCAATTAACTGGTTAAGCGGGTATAATGAAAATTCTCTATTGGAAAAATTTAAATCCATCAGGCATGAGCTGGCTTCAAAAAAAATTATTAGCAAAAATCCATTCAATCTCCCACAGCGGTTGTGGCAATATCATATCAACCTGTGTGATATAAGAGAGGACGTTAGATGGGCAGACCTTCCTGCAAAAAAACAAAATATTTTAGCCAAACAATTGTGTTCACAGCAGTTTTATGTAAAAGGCAAAACTACCTTTAAAGAAGAGTTTGTAACCGCGGGTGGAATTATGTTAAACGAAGTTGACGCCAACACTATGCAAAGTAAAATTGTTCCCAACCTTTTTTTTGCCGGTGAAATATTAGATGTTGACGGTGTTACCGGCGGATTTAATTTTCAACATGCATGGACAAGTGGCTGGCTGGCTGCGAAAGAAATATCACGAATTGTGAGCGAAGAAAACTAGCGACTGTATGATTACATCAGGATCAACAGCAACAATATAATGCTGCACAACATTATGATGCCGATCAATGTATAAGTAATAATCCTGGATGGATCTCTTTTCATCTGAAAAATATTTCTAATATTTTTATTACATTACAAAAACCAGATGCTCATAAATTATACCATTAAATTTTAATAGTAATTTTCCCGCATATTTCCGGAGTTCGTTGCATTTCATACACATCGGCGCGTAAAATGATCTAAATCATCGTTTTGTTCAAAAAAATGCCCTGAACTAGCGAATTTACCGGTGTAGGTTTGTTAAGATGCATAAAGTAAAGAAGAAAAGTTGATAGAAAATGCAAGCCTTCACCGGCATACAGGCAATAATTTGAAACATTTCCCGGGTTGGATAATTATAAAACTTACTAAATAAATTCCCCTGATTTAATGGCATAGAATTTTCTATTTAAGGATAAAAACGATAACATGGAAAAAAAGAGTACAAATTCGGGCAACAGTGCCACGAATGACCTGCAGGATTCCCCGCATGATAAAAAGGAAATGCAGGCAGAAATAACTACGCTGGATTTGCCGGATGTAGCGGACATTCCCGGCCAGGAGAATATTGTTCCTGTTTCAGTCGGCGAGTTGGCAGATATAACCGCATCATCTGCTGATGAAGAAGGAAATGACATTTTTGATGATGACATTGATGAAGACATAGACAACGATCCCGATTCAAACGTGTCAGCTTCCGAACAAGAAGACCTTGAAGAGGCGGCCAACGACATGCCTACAGAAGATGATATCAACTTACGCGAGTCAGCGCTCGATAATACGGATGAAGATGGAACCCAATTAAACGAAGGAAGTTTTAAAAATGATGTGGCGGGAACAGACCTGGATGTTCCCGGTGCCGAGGACGATGACGAGGACGAGGAAATTGGTGAAGAAGATGAAGAAAATAATGATTACAGCCTGGGAGGCGATGATCACGATGACATTCCGGAAGATTAAGTTTTTAACTGACCGCAAAGGCTCCATACTGTTTCATGAGAGCTTTTTTCATATTTGCAAAGGATCACAAACGATTGATATTGTCGGTATAAAGAATTGTTTCCGCAGCAAAATTTATTATGTAGTAACGATGTAATTTATGTAATTTGGGTTGATGAATTTGCCTGATTTTGCCACGCCTTCCTGGCTTTTTTTTCTTTCGTTGATTTTTTTTATCATCATCACAGGCAGGTATTTTTTAATTGCAGGAATATTCTATTTAATATTTTATATATGGTTTCCCGCGAGATGGAAAAGCCGGAAAATAAATACAAGAAATTATAAACCCAGGCAGTTTAGAATTGAAATGAAATGGAGTATGGTAACGTCTTTGTTATTTTCCCTGGCCGGCACGGCAACGGTGGTATTATGGCAGAAAGGTTATACTAAAGTCTATACGGATTCCGGTGCATATGGATGGTGGTATTTACCGGTAAGCCTTATCATTTTTATGTTGCTTCATGAAACGTACTACTATTGGCTGCACCGCTGGATGCATAATCCCGCCATTTTTAAAATAGTACACAAAGTACATCACGACAGTAATATTACCAGCCCCTTTACTGCCTTTTCATTTCATCCGTTGGAAGGTTTGTTACAGGCAATTTTTTTGCCCGTAATGCTGATGATATTACCCATGCATTATTACGTTATCATCATCCAGCTTACTGTTATGACGCTAAGCAGTGTTATTAATCACCTTAATATTGAAATTTATCCAAGGGAGTTTAATAAAAATTTTTTTGGAAAATGGCTGATAGGCGCAACACACCATTCCCTGCATCATAAACAGTTTAAATATAATTATGGATTGTATTTTACTTTTTGGGATAAAATAAAAAGAACGGAAAGCCCGCTGTATAAAAAGCTTTTTGATTCAGCTACGTCAAAGTCTCCAATAAAAAGCGATCAAGATTGAGATCAATTTTTTTTACTCCCTTTTAGTCATCATAGAGAGCGAGGGGGATTGATTTTGGAGCTTTTAATTATGAAATGTACCCATATGAGGAAGAGAAATTGCCAGGGGTTATTCATGGCACTTATGACGCTTGATGTGTTCCATGTAGATGCGCGGGCAATTGATTATCCCTATCCTGTTCAATACTTTTCTTTGAATATTGACGGGCAACCCGTTCAAATGGCTTATATGGGAGGTGAAGCCGCAAAATCCAAATGGGAAATCGGTGATACTTTTTAATGGTAAGAATTTCAATGGCTTTTACTGGAAAGGGGTAATACGGTGCTCACACATGCTGGGTACAGATTTATAGCGCCTGAGCATGTGGGCTGGGGGTAAAGCACCAGGCTAAATTTAACATATACTTTTGAAATGCTTGCCCGTAACAATAAATTGCTTCTTGATTCATTAGGAATAAAAACAATAAATGTTATTGGTCATTCTATCGGTGGAATGCTGGGGTCGAGATTTAGCCTGATGTATCCTCAAACTGTAACCCAATTAATTCTTGAAGATCCTTTGTCACTGGAAGATTATAAAAAAATATCCCTTTGCAGCCAATTGAATCGCTTTTTAAAAATGAATTGAAAGCCACCTACACTTCTTATAAAAATACCAGGAAATCGTATTACCCGGCATGGAAAACGGAATATGAAATATACGTTAAAATGCAAGCCTGCCCCCTGGAACAAAAAGATTTTGCAAGTTGGGCCTGGATAAACGCTTTAACATGGCAAATGCTCTATGGTCAGCCGGTTTTGTATGAATTTAAAAACCTGGCTATGCCCGTTTTAATAATAGTGGGTCAGGAAGACCGTACCATTCCGGGGAAAAATTGCTTAGTCAAAAACAGCAGTCGATTCATGGAAATTTTCCTGTGCTTGCTCAAAAAGCAGCGCATCAAATAAAAGATGCCAAAGTGATCATTATACCGGGGGTAGGACGTATTCCACACATACAAACAACAGCTATTTTTAATAAAAATGTTGTTGATTTTTTTGAAATGGCCAGCCGTTTAGGTAGCTACCGCTTTCTTAACAAAAGACTAATGTTTTCCACGTTAGGAACTCATTTCTCCTGGTCGATTAAAAAAGCGTACCTTCGTCATTAATTTTTTTATAAACAACAATACAATGGACAACAAAACAACAGGGACCGTAAAATTTTTCAACAGCGAAAAAGGCTTCGGTTTTATTAAACATGATGATTCCGCAAAGGAAACATTTGTACATGCAAGCGGTTTGATAGATGAAATCAAAGAAAATGACCGTGTGGAATTCGACTTGCAAAATGGACAAAAAGGCATGAATGCCGTGAATGTGAAATTGATCGGCTAAAATCGATATTTTCAAATGTTTAAGGGTGGCCAAATGGCTGCCCTTTTTTTGTGCTTGTTCTTCCTTTTAAACGGGGAATTAGTACAGGTACCTGGCTCATATAATCCGCATACTCACTTCCAAATTCATTTATGAGTTTTTTCTCTTCAAATGTAATCCCAATTAGCACATACAAGGTGATTACTCCAACGGCAATTAGATTATGCAACATCGGAAAAATACAAAATAGCCCCCACGTAAATAGCAGTGTGCCCAAATACAGCGGATGGCGAACATAGTTATGGATTCCGTTAAGTTTTAAACCGCTGGCCGGCCTGGCCTGGTAAAGCGAACGTACGCCACTCAATAATTTAAAATATTTTATAATAGAAATGATCATAATGATAAGGCCTGGCATTGCCAGGGCTACCAGTGCTGTGTACTTTATAAAAATTGAATTTATTAAAACGGGACTAATAAATGAGTATTGAAAATATAAAACGAAAATCAATGTAACCGTTGCGAATAGGGAATAGAACAGCCGGTAATACCTGGATAATTTCCCTAAAACTTTCCCTAAGAATAATTTAACCGAAGATGTAGCAAGCACGCTGTGCAAAACACAATACAATATCCATAAAAGTAGCAATATCAAATGACGGACAAACAATTTACTTTTTTTAAAAATTTATAATTTGAAAGATACCAAACCTGGAATTATAATTCTTTTGCAAAAGAGGTTAAATATAAAAGATCCTGATTTGTAGTTAAATAAGCCACAGTATATTTGCAATTCAACTTAAAAAAATAACATGAAAAAAATAGCACTTTTTACAGCAATCCTTGTTGTCTCCGCAGGAACGTTTGCTCAGAATAATGGAACATTACATCTTGTAACGGGGCAAAAATACGTCGTGGAAAACAAAGTGACAACAAAGAGTACTTCCGAGATGCAGGGACAATCAATGGAAACTAATGCAGACATCGCTACTACCTATGCCATTGAAGTGAAAGACCTGGTGGATAATAATTATAATATGACCAATTCTATCTCCGTTATAAAAATGAATATGAGCTCGATGGGGCATGATATGAATTTTGATTCTGATAAAAAAGAAGATATGGATGGAGACATTGGAAGTAAGTTTAAAAATCTTATCAACCAGCCAAAGCCTGTTGTAATGGATAAATCGGGTAATATAATTGTTTCAAAAGTAATAGACACCACAAAAGCGGATGATCCGGACGCGCAAACTGCCATGCTGATGAAACAAATGGGTGGTGATCCTGCAGAACTGGGTTACGGAGCTAAGATGGCTTTCATGACGATACCTTCAAACGCTAAAACAGGTACTTCCTGGAAAGATTCCACATCAGCCGACGGCGTTACGAGAGTAACCAATTATACTATTAAAGATTTAAAAGGCAATACGGCAACTATCTCCGTGTCGGGAACAGAAAACAGGGATACAAAAATGGAAATGAATTCAATGGAAATCAATACAAAAACAACTGGAAAATTCACTGGCGAAGAAACCGTTGACGTTACTACCGGTATTATTGTACAAAATAATTTAACTGCAGACGCTTCGGGAACTATCTATGTTATGGGGCAGGAAATTCCCACGAAAGTTACTGCGACATCAGTAACTACTGTAAAACCTATCTGAAATTAAAGTTCTAAAAAAAGAAAGCCCTACTGATTTACGTAGGGCTTTTTTCATAAAATATTGACCTGTACTGCTGCTGAGATTTTATTAGTTTCTTTTTGCTGTAGAAATATAACCACTGACATATTTTTCAAATCGGCTTTTCCGGGAATATCAATTTCTGAAACGTTATTGCCAGCATTAACCTCGTTAATAGTTTTAAAATTCCTAACTACATTATAATTGGTAAGCGTAATGCCACCATTTTCCCCCGCCTTGATTGCAGTAGTAGTTTTTTTATCAACCAAAGCAATGTTTACAATAGAATTGCCCGTATAGCCGGTGGCATTAAAGCTGATATCCAGTTTCCTGTTTTGGGGATTTACATTTTGTATAGCAAGCACTGCATCCGGCTGTTCAGAAAAAATTTTATGTAACACTGAAGAGATTTTGTTGGCATCACTGCCTATCATTTCTGTTTGGCCGTTAATAACCAATTGGGGTGTATAAACACTCGCATTTAATGGGGAAGCGTAGTTGTATTGCCTTTTGGTATATTCCTTTGAACTGAAAGGATCTTTCCAGCCAAGCCGGTCCCAGTAATCAACATGAAAAGAAAGCACGATCACATTTTCCTGTTTGGTGTATGTTCCCACTAACCTGTCTGCAGGAGGGCAACTGGAGCATCCCTGGGAAGTGAACAATTCCAGGACGGCAATATTTTTAGTAATCATTTGAATATTTTTGGATGGTAATTCGCCAGTATGACCTTTATCCTTTGCACCCGGAGAAGATGGCGTGCAAAAACTTACCGTTAGAAGTGGCAATGAAAAGCAGCATGCGCGAAGAATTTTTTTCATAAAAAATATTTATTAAAACTACGTTACCTGGTTTCAAAAAGTTTCAGTGTGAACAGACTTTAACTTTTGAGCTAATAAAAGGTTATGGCGGTTAGTAGTATTTTTGCCTCGTGAAAAAATATTCGGGATACATCACTTATTTCTTGTTTTGGTTTTTTTTCTTTTTTATTTCAAAAGTCGCCTTTCTTATTTATCATCATTCGCTTACCGCCTCACTGACCTTAACTGAAATTTTTAAAGTGTTTTTGTACGGATGCAGGATGGATGTATCCTTTATAGCTTACACCTGTATTTTCCCCTTTATCCTATTTTTTGCACAATCGGTATTTATTAAACTTCCTATCGGGAAACTTATGAAAGTTTACACGAATTGTCTAATAATATTGCTTTCGTTTATAACTACCGCTGACCTGGAATTATACACTGCCTGGGGTTACAGGATGGACGCAACGCCGCTCCAATATTTTAAATCACCCAAAGAAATGGGGGCTTCCGTTTCTTCTGCCCCGCTTTTTTTATTATTGATTATTTTTCTCATTTTCTCGGCTTTTTTTACCTGGTTGTTTAAGAAATATGTTTACCGGTTTGTACAAATGAAACCTGCTGATTTGTCGTTTGCTCAGGTGGCCGTTTCTTTATTCCTTGCCGCGTTTCTTTTTGTACCTATTCGTGGCGGAATTCAAAAAATTCCAATGAACCAGAGTGATGTATATTTCTCTGAAAAATTATTTGCAGATCATGCCGCACTGAACCTTCCCTGGAATATAGTCTTCTCTATTCTTAATAAAAATAGTAACGTAAACCCATTTCATTATTTCTCAAAAGACAAGGCGCGGCAACTCGTTGCTGAATTGTATAACACCGGGCCGGTTAAAATTCCTACTATTCTGGCGGTAAAGAAACCCAATATCATTTTTATCATAATGGAAAGCTTTACAGCAAAGTTTGTTGGCTGCCTTGGTGGCGAGCCGGGTGTAACGCCTAACCTTGATAAAATCGCGGCAGGTGGTTTATTATTTACCCATATTTATGCAGCGGGCGACAGAAGCGAAAAAGGGCAGGTGGCAGTATTAAGTGGTTATCCCAACCAGGCCATTACTTCCATTATCAAAACACCAACCAAAACTCAAAAGCTTTCTTCCATCACACAATCCCTGGAAGTTGAAGGTTACCATACAAGTTATACCTATGGTGGTGAACTTGAATTTGCCAATATTAAATCGTATCTCGTTAATGTGGGCTTCGACAGGCTTGTAAGCAAATATTCTTTCCCGGTGGCAGAAAGAACCACCTCGTGGGGCGTTCACGATCAGTTCGTTTTCAACCGGTTTTTTGAAGATATAAAAAATGAACCGCCACCATTTTTCGCTACCATCTTTACATTGAGCAGTCATGAACCCTATGATGTACCTATGGCTCCGCGCTTTAAAGGGAAGGATGAAACAACAAAATTTAAAAATTCTGTAGCGTATACAGATAGCTGCATAGGCATATTTATGAGCCGCTTAAAAAATGATCCGCTTTGGGGAAATACGCTGGTAGTTTTTGTCGCTGATCATGGGCACCCGCTCCCGGGGCATGATCCAAATGACAGGCCTTCCAAATTTCATATTCCGCTGATTTTTGCGGGTGGCGCATTAAAGGTAAAAGGAGTAGTAACAACTATGGGGTCTCAAACAGATATTGTTACGACTGTACTAGATCAACTAGGTATTTCGTCACGCATGTTCAAATGGGGCAAGGATTTATTAGACTCTTCTGCCCATTCCTTTGCGTTTTATAATTTTAATAACGGCTTTGGATTTGTTACTCCCCGGGGAATAGTTACCCTCGACAATGTTTCTAAAAAAATTATTTATCAAACGGGCAAAACAGATTCAAATAGTGTTAATAACGGTAAAGCATACATGCAGTTTTCTTACCAGGATTTTTTAAACAGGTGAAGCACCGGGCGGCTGTAATCTCCTGTAAAAAAAAGCCAGTAAAAGGCAAATGCCGCCAACGAAGAACCAAAGCATTTTGTAACCTGCATGTTCTGCAACCAGCGAGCCTGCATATGGCCCGATGGTTTGCGCAGAAGCCCAGGCTACGCTGTATAAGGCGGCATATTGACCGCGGTTATTTTGTACCGTTCTGCCTATCCAGTAAGCATTCATAAAAGGCATTGCCAGTATTTCTCCAAAAGTCAAAATCAACATGGACACTACCGCAATCATCCCATGGTTTACGTTGGGTATATTTAAAAACAAAAAAGCGAGACATACCAACAGTACGCCTCCTGAAATAAAGTGAAGGACAGGCCGCCTTCCTTCCAGTGAAAAAATGATCATCATTTCGAAAAGGGCTATGATCAATCCATTCATGGCCATTACCAAACCGATAAATAAAACACTCAGGTGAAAATTTTCTTTAAAAAAAACAGGTATGGTTGTAAATAGCTGGAAAAAGCAAACCGCGAATAAAAAAACCAATGCGACAAACGAAAGATATGTGCGGTCTTTATATGCCGAATTTTTAATTATGAGCTGCCCTTTTGCCTTTACTTCAGTAGCTGAATTTCGTTTAGGCGATAGCGTTATGTACAACAGGCCGGCAGCAAGCAGGTTGGTTATTCCATCAACCCAAAACAATAAATTATAATTGAAGCTGGCTATAATTCCTCCCATGGCACCCCCCAGTGCCCATCCAAGATTTATGGCGAGCCGGTTGAGAGAATACGACCGGGTCCTGTTTTGTTCCTTACTATAATGTGCAATGGCAACAGTGTTGGCAGGCCGGAAAGATTCATTCATTATAGCCAGGATAAACGTAGCAATGCAAATGTTGCGGAAAGAATGCATCTGCCCCAACACAATAAACAGGGTTCCGCCCCCTAATAATGCTATTACCTGCACATAATAATAGCCAACCTTGTCAACCAATTTTCCGCCAATTAATGAACCTGCTACAGCACCCAAACCAAAGAGGCTCATTACGAAACCGGCTTTAGCAATAGTAAATCCATAATGCTGAGTAAGGTACATCGTCATGAAAGGAATAACCATAGTGCCGCTCCTGTTTACAAGCATTACCAGCGATAACCACCACGTGCCGGGTGAGAGACCGCCATATGCTTTTTTATACAGGGAGAGTGCACTACGCATCATATTAAGACAAATATAATTCAGATAGGAATGATGCTGCTGATGTAGGGCACCGTAAGTGTTGAGTTGGAAATGGTGGGTGGCAATTTCCAACTCAATGAACCTAGAGGTACTGCTATCATAATACTAATGCAATTCCTGCAACATCAGGGAGGTCAATAGATTGCTCCATTTTTTATACTGGGCTCCGGAAGGGTGCAGCCCATCAATGGCTGTCATTGACGGATCATTTTTGGCTTGGCGGGAAATGGTCGTTATATCAATATAATGTGTCCCTGCAGTCAATGATATATTTTTATTTGCCTCATTGAAGGCATCGATTTCTCTTGCAATCATTGCTGTATCTGAGCCCCGGGCATAAGAAGTAACGCTATAGTCCGGAATAGAAAGTACAAACACATGGCCTTGGTTATTACCTGCATATGCAATAGCCCTTTTCAGCAATTCACTAAACTGTGTTTTGTATTCATCGAGGGTTCTCCCCTGGTGTTGATTGTTTACACCTATAAGAAGCGATACAAATGAATAGGTTTTAACCGGAGGATTAGCACTCAGCGCATTCAAAAGATCACCTGTAGTCCATCCCGTTACTGCTATGATATCAGGTGTACTTATATCAATACTCTCTTGTCTTAAAAGGGCCGCTGTTTGTAGCGGAAATCTTTCATTTTCCGCAACAGACTGCCCGATGGTATAAGAATCACCAAGAGCAAGATACGATCTGTGAACCGTATCCGCAGTATCAGCCGGGTTTGCAGGGGCTGCCACTGTTTGATTGTCTTTTTTCATACAGGATAGTAATGATAGATAAATAATTGAAAAGAGTAGCCATTTTTTCATAACGATAATTGAATGTAAAAAAATATGTACGCAAAAATAAAGGATGAAGATGCATCGTATTCGCCTGTTCAAAATACAGCCGGTATTTTTTATACAGATGTATCCCCTTTATTATTTCACGCATGCTTTAAGCAAACCTATTCTCATTTTATACAAAAAAGGATAAGAAATGAATTTTATGAACTCAAGGGCTCAATAAACCGGATGAAATAATTTCTTTCGGAAATAAAAATTAATGCCTTGCTGTTAAAATTTCATGCCTCAGTAATTAACCTCGCAGGCCCTGAAACATATTAACAGAAATTACTGCCTTTTGATTATTCATTTACCAAAAAATAAAAATATCAATGAAAAGATCCCTAATATTTTTCACAATGCTGATGTTCAGTGTTATATCAGCATTCGCACAAAACAATATCGTATCAGGTACGGTAAAAGATGAAGCGGGCCAACCCGTTAGCGGTGCCTCTATTGTTATTAAGGGTACTTTGCGGGGTGTTTCTGCCGATGCGACGGGCGAGTTTAAAATTAATGTAAAGGCCGGAGAATTTCTTGAAATTTCTGCCGCGAATTTTGTTACGTCCGATGTAAAGATTGGCTCGCAAAATTCGATTACGGTTAATCTCAAACGTGGGAACAACGTAATGGAAGAAGTAGTGGTAACCGCCTTGGGAGTGAAGAGAGATAAGAGGGAACTAGCTACGGCCACCCAAACTATTAGTTCAGATGAGATTAACAAGTCAGGTAGTGGCAACGCCTTAAGTGAATTAAATGGCAAAGCTTCAGGTTTAACGGTGATTAACAGTTCCGGAGATCCCGGTGCGGGCACGTATATCCGGTTAAGGGGTGTAACATCCATCACAGGAAATAACCAACCGCTAATGGTGGTTGATGGGGTTCCCATTGATAACTCTGTTAATGCCTATGATCCAACATCGGCTACTCCAAATGTTTCCGGGCCAAATGCCAACCAAACCGGTGGTGCAATTGCTTCGAACAGGGGTGTGGACCTTAATCCTTCGGATATAGAATCAGTAACGTTATTAAAAGGGCCTGCTGCTACGGCTTTATACGGTATTTCTGCCGCAAGCGGTGCAATAATTATTACTACAAAAAAAGGTGGTGCAGGTGGTACACATATTTCGTTTAATTCATCCGTTACTTTGGACAAAGTGAGCCAACTGCCAGGTTTGCAAACGCAGTATGCCCAGGGCAGCAATGGAATATACGCGGGGCCAACCGGCAATGCAAACCGAAAGGTAACCTGGGGGCCTGCAATTGACACTTTATTTTGGGACGGAGTTTCCAACATTTGGGATCCCCACGGAAATATAGTTGGCGCCTCCAACCCTTCAACGCAAATTCCTGTTACTGCGTATGACCGATATAATTTTTTCCAAACGGGAACTACTTACAATAATAATATAGCCTTATCAGGGGGTAATAGCAAATCTGGTTTCCGGCTTTCATTAGGGAATTTAAACCAGGTGGGTGTTATCCCTGAAACTAAATACGATAAAACAACGTTGGCAGTAAGTGGGCAAAGTGCTGTTAGCGATAAATTTAGTATTTCAGCGGGGGTTAATTTTATTAGATCAACAAATGATAAAGTTCAGCAGGGATCAAACGTTTCAAGCATTATGTTGGGGCTGCTACGAACACCTCCCACTTTTGATAATTCCTATGGCTTAAAAGATCCCGTACATAATACCGCTTCTTATATACAGCCAAATGGACAACAAAGAGACTACCGTGGCGGTGCAGGATATGATAATCCATATTGGACGATAAACAGAATTCCTTTCCATGAAGTAGTAAACCGGGTATTTGGTTACGCCCAGGCCAGTTATCAATTATTTGATTGGATATCATTTAATTATCGCTTAGGTGGCGATGTGTATTCCCAAAACGATAAAAACGCCTATGATTTATTTTCTAATCAATTTCCTGCTGGTGCTATCCATATATCCAATTATACCAATGAGCAATATAATTCGGATTTTACAATTAATTTGAAAAAGAACCTTTCCCGCGATTTCATTGGTTCCCTGTTACTTGGCCAAAATTATTTTACATCCACTTATAATACAGCGCTTTCTCATGGTACGGGTTTTGTATTGCCCGATTTTTTAGATATGTCCAATGCAACTTCCTACTCTACAACTGAATTGCAAACGAAAAAAAGAACTACCGCATTTTATGGAGAAGCCCACCTGGATTTTAAAGACATGTTATACCTGACCCTTTCAGGCCGAAGAGAAACCTCTTCTACTTTGCCTGCAGCCAATAACAGTTTCTTTTATCCTTCCGCCAGTTTAGCATGGGAATTTACCAGGATACCATTTTTATCTGCCGGCAAGGTATTGAATTATGGAAAGATCAGGATGTCGGCGGCACAGGTTGGTAAAGATGCCCCTGTACAGGGATTGTTGACATATTTTGGCCAGGCCTTAATAGCAGATGGATTTACAACCGGTATACAATTTCCAATCAACGGTAACGCCGGCTACCAGTTAAGTTCCACTATTGCTACCATAGGAAATCCAGACTTAAAGGCTGAAAAGACCAATTCATACGAGTTGGGAACCGATCTTGGGTTTTGGCAAAATAGAGTGGTTCTAAATGCAACGGCTTACTATTCAAAATCCACAGATGTAATTCTTATTGTGCCTATTGCTTATTCAACGGGTTTCGCGGCAGAATTACTAAATGCGGGTACAATAACCAATAAAGGCCTGGAGATCACGCTGAATACCACACCTATCAAAATAAAAGATTTTCGCTGGGATTTAAATTTCAACTGGTCGCGTAATATCAACAAGGTTACTGCACTGGCAGAAGGGGTTCCCAAAGTATTGATAGCCGGTTTTCAGAATGGAGAAGTGGACGCTATCGCAGGCAAAGCATTCGGTCAAATTTATGGCAGTGTATATCAAAGATCTGATCCTGACAATATGAAAAGCCCGTTATTGATAAATGATATTCCAGGAGATCCAGGCTTTGGAATGCCCATTGTTAGCGCACAAAATGCTGCTATCGGCGATATTAACCCTGATTGGACAGGTTCCGTAATAAACACGCTTACATTTAAAGGCATTAGTATAGGGGTGCAACTGGATACCCGGCAAGGAGGCGTCATCTGGAACGGGACACGTGGCGCAATGTCTTATTTTGGAACTTCTGCCGAGAGCGGCAACCGGAATGCACCGGTGACTTTCAACGGGGTATTGGGTCATTTAAATGCTGGAGGAAATGTGGTTCATTATGAAGGAGCCACCGAGGTAAGCAAGGCCGGAAGTGTAAATACCAACGTGACAACGTACAACCAATATTACTGGCAAAATGTTGGTAGCAGCTTTGTAGGACCTGCAGAACCAAGTATAGAAGATGCTTCCTGGACAAGGATTCGCCAGGTCAGTCTTGGCTTTGAATTGCCGAAAAGCTTAATTCAGAAGGCGCATTTTACCAACGTTAGCCTTACCGTTTTTGCTAACAATCCTTTTTTATGGACAAAATACAAAGGGGTTGATCCTGAAACCAGCCTTGCAGGTCCTGCCAATGGGCAGGGATTAGATTATTTCAACAATGCCGGTACCAAGAGTTTTGGAATGCGTTTAAGCCTGGGCTTGCAATAAACATATAGAAAAAATTAAAAAAGCGTTATGAAAAAATTAAAAAATAATACATCACTAATTATGGTGACAATGGCGATGATGATTTTGGCAACGTCCTGTAAAAAATCATTCTATACGAGTGTAAATAGAAATACGAACGCGCCGGATCCTACCAGCATCATTCCGAGTGTAATGTTATCCACGGTAGAAGGAACCCTGGCTTATACACAAGGGGGAGATATTTCACGTTATACCTCATTACTAACGCAGCAAACCTCAAGCACTTCCCGCCAGGCAGGAGCATACTATCAATATACTTTTACCTCGGTGGATTTTGATTCGCCATGGGGCAATCTATTTACTTCAGTAATGGAAAATAATCATACACTCATGCAAATTTCTGATTCAAAAGGAGACAATGCTTATGGTGGAATTTCCCGAATCCTGATGGCCTACTCACTTCAGCTTGCAGTAGATGAGTGGGGTTCCATGCCATATGCTGAGGCTTTCCAGGGCGCATCCAAACTGCAACCGAAATATGACATAGATAAAGATTTGTATGATACCATTGCCAACCTGCTCACCACTGCAGTTTCTAAACTTAATGATCCCAACCCGGGTGTAGATGCTCCCGGTGTGGAAGATGTAATGTTTGGAGGAGACCTCACCAGGTGGATCAAATTTGCTCACGCCATACAAGCGCGCCTTTATATGCATCAAAGTAAGGCCGACGTTTCAATGGCTAATAAAGCGCTGGCGGAAATAGCTCAGTCATTTTCTTCTAATGCAGATAACGCCCAATATATTTTTGCCAGTACTGAAACGGCTGCAAATCCGTGGTACCAGTTCAATGAACAACGGGGTGATATTACTTTTGATACAAGCCCGCTGGGTGTCCAGATGGCGACGGATAATGATCCACGTTATCTTCTTTTTACTGATCCTACGTTTACTGATGTGAACCTGGTGGGGATGGGTCCTTACTACGGTAATATCAATTCACCGGTGGAATTTATCTGCTATGATGAAATACTATTTATGAAAGCGGAAGCAACTTTAATTTCAACGGGCGATATTATGGCAGCACAGGCATTTTACCGGGCAGCTATCACAGCAAATATGAAAAAATTAGGCGTCCCCGACGCTAATATTACTGTTTATATTGCATCTAAAGGCACGCTGCCTTTAACGGTAAATGGGGCTATCACCAAAGTGTCAGGGGAAGAATATATTACGCTATACCTCAATCCGGAAGCATTTACTTTATGGCGTAGAAATAATAGCCCGGTTCTTACACCGGTATCAGGAGCTTTAGGTGTCCCGAGGCGTTTTCTATACCCACAAACAGAATATTCATATAATTCAGCAAACGTTCCAACTTCGGCAACTTTATTTTCACCTAAAATCTTTTGGGATAAATAACGATCATAACAGGTTCAGCAAGTAAGCCGCAGGATTCATCCTTGCGGCTTTCTTCTTAAATTGAATGGTTGTTTCCCATCTTTCCATTTTATAACAGTACATCTATTGAGATTTACTTGCAAGATTTGACGAAGCACGACCCGGTTTTAGCATTTCACCAATAAGGCTGAAACGTTAATTGGATAAAGCGAAACAGGTAATAATTGCATTTTAAAATTTTGCATCAGCAATCAATATTAATGATTGAAATAACAGAATTCATGATTCGGTAATAATGGAAACAGGCGTTGAAACATAATTGTTAAAATTGTTGCCTTACCTATATTATTTATCGAAACTCAAATGCAATGAAAAAATTGACCCTCTTATCTTTTCTTGTATCCTTTGCCTTGTATTCAACTGCACAAATACGATCAATTCGTGGTAAAGTAATTGATAATGCAGGCAATCCTGTGCCCAATGTTTCTGTAACCATAAAAGGCAATAAACAGGGAACATCAACCAACGCTGATGGCGCTTTTATTTTAAATATTCCATCCGGCGCTAAAACGCTCATGGTGTCTTCGGTGGGTTTTAGTGACCAGGAAGTTACTGTTGGAAATAATGATCATATAAATATTGTACTGAGCAATATAGAAAAACAGTTAGAAGAAGTGGTCGTAGTAGCTTATGGCACACAAAAGAAAAGGGAAATAACCAGTGCTATTTCAACTGTTGACGCTGAAGCCATAAAAAAACAACAGGTAACCTCGGTGACCCAGGCGTTACAAGGAACCGCTTCCGGCGTCCTTGTGATAAATTCTTCCGGTCAACCGGGGGACAATCCCACTATACGAATCCGGGGCATCGCTTCGGTAAATGCGTCAGCGGAACCCTTAATCGTATTGGATGGTGTGCCCTTTAACGGGAATATAAATATGATCAGTGCATCAGACATTGATAATTTTTCGGTTTTGAAAGATGCTACTGCTACTGCTTTATATGGCTCAAGGGCAGCCAACGGTGTTATTTTAATTAATACCAAAACAGGTAAGAAAAACACACCGGCGCTGATTACAGTATCCGCCACAGGAGGTTCCTCATCGCGGGCGGTTAAAGAATATCCATTCTTAAATACACAGCAACACTTCGAATTGGGCTGGGAAGCACTAAAAAATCATTATGGTACCGACCCCAATGCTGCTCAAAAAGCAACCGATAACCTAATTAAAAGTGCATTCCATTACAACCCATATAATATGGCCACGCCGGTTGGGGTAGATGGAAAACTGGCAGCAGGCGCTACCCCACTGTGGAATACAGATTGGGTAAAGGAACTGGAACGGACCAATGCCAATAGGATCGATGTAAATATTGGAATCTCGGGAGGTACTGAAAAAACAAAGTATTTTATTGGTGGGGAATACCTGAGCCAGGAGGGTTACGTCATTACTTCAAAATATGAAAGAGTATCTGCCAGGTTTAACTACACGGCAGATCTCAGGGACTGGCTGCAACTGGGAATTAAAAGTTCCATTGTTTCTTCCAGCCAAAATTATCCTGACCAGGGTTCCGGTAATTATACCGATGATGTTGCTTACATAAGGACCTTGTCAAGTGTATTTCCCCTGTATAAAAGGGGAGAGATGGGAGAATTACTACTTGATGCTGAAGGAAAACCAATTTATGATTTTGGTAGTGGCGACCCGAACAGAACCGTGAATGTAAATCGTTTGATACTAACCAATAGTAATAACGTGGCTACCACCTACCTTGATCCAAAAAGCAATAAAAGGTTATTAGTCGATCTAAATACGTATGCACAAATAAAGCTGGCCCCGGGGTTTTCTTTCAGAAGTTCATTTGGCATTACCCGTTACCTGCTTAACAGGCTGGATCATGATAACAGGGAATTTGGGTTTGCGGTCAATGTGGGGGGAAGAACAACAAGGCAGAGCGATCTTACCACATCCTATACGTGGAATAATATGCTTAATTATGAAAAGAAATTTGGAGACCACTCTTTCAACCTGATGGCAAGCTATGAGGCGTACCGGTACAAACTGGAAGCGTTTTCTGCCAGTAAGACGGGATTTCCTTTTGGTGGCTTGGTTGAGCTCAACAATGCAGCGACCAACGAATCAATTAATGGCTCCACTACTGATGAAACCCTGCTAAGTTACCTGGGGAGATTACAATATAATTATAAAGAAAAATATTTCGCAGAGTTTACCGCACGCAGTGATGGTTCTTCGCGTTTTGCTTCCAATAACCGTTATGGTTTTTTCCCCGCAGGGGGGGTATCCTGGCTGATAAATAAAGAATCATTTATGAGAAATTCCCACTTTGCAGATCTTTTGAAACTACGGGCTTCTTATGGAATAGTGGGTAATAATTTTTTATTAAGTAACGGCTTGCCTTCCTATTTTCCCTACCTCGGAACGTTTTCAACCGGGTATGATCAGCTAACGGAGCCAGGCGTTTATTTTACCCAACTTGCCAATGAAAATATCCGGTGGGAAAAACAAGGTAACGCAGACATCGGATTAGACTTTGAATTTTTTAAAAGAAGGTTGACGGGAAGTATAGATCTCTTTAATAAAACGTCAATTGATCTTTTGTTTGATCTGCCTCTGGTATATTCAGGTGGTATTCCCACGGTTTCCTATAACATAGGTAAAATCGAAAATAAAGGAATAGAAGTAAGTGTAAGTTATGATATCATTAGTAGCAAAAATTTTACCTGGAATGCAGGGATAAATTCTACGTTTTTAAAGAATACCATTAAGAAATTAACGGATAAGGATTCACTGGCGCCTTCCGGCAATTACCGCCTGAAGATTGGTAAATCCCGCTATGAGTTTTACCTGGCAGACTGGGCCGGTGTTGATCCTGCTGATGGGAAACCAACATGGTACGTTGATGAGCTGGATGCAAACGGCAATCCAACCGGTAAGCGTGTCACTACCAAATCAGCGGCAAATGCGGCAACCGGGCGCCGGTATTTTGGCACCGCGATACCAAAAATTTCGGGCGGAATCAGCCAGCGGATAGCTTATAAAAATATCGATTTAAATATATTATTAAATTTCGCTTTGGGAGGTAAATTTTATGATGCTAATTATGCGAACCTGGTGCATGGAGAATTTTTTGGTTACGGCTCACAAATGACTGCTGATATGTTGAATCGCTGGCAGAAGCCCGGCGATGTGACAGATGTACCGGTATTGACTAATGATAACAATGACGCGCTCACGCCATCTACCCGTTTTTTATTTAGCGGCGATTACTTACGCCTGCGCAATATCACCCTGGGTTATACGGTTCCTTTTCAAAATCAAAAAGTAATTAAATCTATGAGGATATTTCTCCAGGGGGATAATTTACTTACCTGGGATAAGCTAAAACATGGTTCAGACCCGGAATCTGATATTACTGGTACCGCAAACGGAAATGCAAATGTTTATAAAACTATTTCAGCCGGCCTTGATTTTTCATTTTAAACTACTAAAATCAGTTTATGAAATTCTATATAAAAACTATCCACACAAACATACTGGTTTACCTCGCGTTAATTTTGGTTGGAGGAATTGTTATACCAGGCTGTAAAAAAAGTTTTTTAAATGATCCAAAGCCCACTGACCAGGTAAGCACCAAAGATGTATTTACCTCTTCGGAAGGAGTGCGGGCTTATTTCAATGGAATGTACAGGAACATAAGATCGCAGTGGCAAAGCCTTGATGGAAGCGCCGGCGGAAGCGGCGACACCTATTGTTTCGTATCTATTGACTTGGCACGGGTTGCGAAAGGAAAAGATATCGTAATGGCTTTCCCAACATATTATATATATGATTATGAACACGCTAACAGGGAGCCAGGCTACAGGCGTACCCTTTTTACCTGGGAATTTTTATATGAAAATATTAACCAGGTAAATATCTTATTAAAAGGTGTTGATGAAAGTACCACTATAAGTGAAGATGATAAAAAATCATTCACCGCGGAAGCCAAAGCACTGAGGGCTTGGTTCTATTTTGAATTAATACGCGAATTTCAATTTACGATTGGTAAAGATCCGAATGCTCCCGGCGTCCCGGTTTATACAGAACCTACTTCCACTCAAAATAAGGGAAAACCCCGCGGCACCATTAAAGAAACCTATGATCAGATCAACAGTGATATTGAATCGGCAACACAAGATCTCGGTTCCTCCAGGAATTTGAAAGCACAGGCTAATAGCAATGTAGCTTGGGGCCTGGCGGCACGTATTTACCTGGAGCAGGGCCGGTGGGCCGATGCGGAAAATGCGGCTCAAAAAGCCAGGGCCGGGATGGCGCTGGATCCCGGCGGGTATAGTAATAATTATGATGATCTCTCTTCGGCGGAAGTTATATGGGGCTTTCCCCAAACTACGGATGGCGGTCAGAGCCTTTATTATGGAACCCAAAGTTCCTTTTTTGAACAAACCGGCGATGGGTATGACGGATTTTACATAAGTGAAGAATTGGTAAATCATTTTTCTTTGACCGATGTGCGCAATACATTTTTTGAATACGATGCACCGGGTACACCGGATTATTATGCTACCAACAAATTTGGCACTGATTCTAAAGATTATGCAGTTACCTTACTGAATGGCCAAACGGTTCCGCAAAAAGCACTTGATTTTAATGAATCCGAAGTCATGATGAGGGTAGGTGAAATGTATTTAATTGAAGCCGAAGCAAAGGCCCGCCTCGGAGAGGGTGATGCAGGCGAGATACTATACCAGTTGCAGGTAAATCGTGATCCTGCGGCAGTAAAGTCAGGTAATACCGGCACTGCCTTGATCAATGAAATATTACTGGAAAGAAGAAAGGAATTGTATGGTGAACAGGGCGTAGATTTTCTTGATGCAAAGCGGTTGCAATTACCGATAGACCGGACAGGGTCTAATCATGAAGCACCTAACAATTTTGTGCTTCCTGCTAATGATATAAGATTTAATTTAAAAATTCCTCAAAAAGAAATTGACTCTAATGATTCACTCGGAGAAGCTGATCAGAATCTGTGATACAAAAAATCAGCAGGAGATAATTCGTTACATGTATTAAAAAAGCTTTATGAAATGTGTTTCTTTTCTTTTCTTTTTTTTACTGTTATTCCTTGCTGAAGTGCAAGCCCAGCAGGTTGGGCCATTAGTTACGGCCGCGGATACTTTGTTTGTGCAACAAAACTGGCTGGGGGCAGCAAAGGAATATGAAAATGCTTTTGCCAAAGGAGAAACACAAAGCGCGTTATCGCTTAGCAGGCTTGGTTTTTCTTATCTTAATCTTGGAAAATACGAGCTGGCTATTAAAAATCTTGAATTGTCGTTAGAGAATAAACCTTCCCCCCAGGGTGAGCCCATTATTCGCTCCCGGCTGGCAAGGGCTTATTCTGCAAATAACGAAGAAGGTAAAGCATTGAAACAATTGGATAGCGCTATTGCTTACGGATACCTTAATGTGCCGGAACTGGATACTGCCAGGGAATACGATAAAATCCGCAACGATGCCGGCTTTAAGAATTTGGTTGCAAAGGCCAATGATCTGTTGTTTCCCTGTATGAAAAACCCCCATGCAAGAGAGTTTGATTTCTGGATAGGGGAGTGGGATGTATATCCAACCGGGTCCAGTCAACTGGTGGGCAGCAGTTCTATTCAAATGGGTTCCGGGGGTTGCTTTTTACTTGAAAACTGGACGGCTATTGGGTTTCCGAATACCGGTAAAAGCATGAATTTTGTTGATCCGGCTACCGATAAATGGAAACAGGTTTGGGTCGGTTCAGAGGGCACCATTACTGAATATATAAATGGTGTATATAAAGACAGCGTTATGGAATTTGAATCTACGCAGAAGTCACCGCAGGGAATGGCAAAAATCAGGTTTAGATTTTTTAACCAGGGTACTGGTAAGGTGCGGCAATTCCAGGAATCTACAACAGATGATGGAAAAACCTGGATTGTTGCTTATGACCTTACTTATGTCAGGAAGAAAGGGTAGTATACCCTTATCATCATCGTGGGCTGGCTTTGGTGTATTATACTAATATACCTGAAGTTCAGCACGACAGGCCGGCTAAAAGAAGAATTGCTAAATCTTAGATTCCTACCTGTCAGAAATTTGACAGGTGATACAAAGGATGTTTACTTGAGAATAGAAATATAATGAGTGAGTATTTTAAATTCATCCGCTCCTGTTTTATAAAACCGGCTGTTGAAAACCAGTAATGTAAAGCGTATTTCTCTTCTTTAATTACTGAAGAAATAAAATCGTTTAATGACTGGTTGCTTTAAAACCCCGGACATTTTTATAAAATAATTAAGATGATATTGCTATCCCGGCAAGGTTTTCATAGCATGGCAATGCGGGCAGCGTGAAACCCCGACGAATGAATACGTCACTGACCTACATAAACCCACTCTTGCCACCTTAATGTTGATTAACTATTTTATTGGGATAATTTAAATATTAATTGTTTGAAAATTAGCAGCAAGTGATTGCAACATGCTTTCAACGTCGGGGTTTCACGGGATGTTCTTATATAGTAAAAAATTTAAACCGTGAAAACCCCTCCGGGACACAGAAAAATATTTGCATAATTGTACCAGTGTTTTTAATGAATTTTTTCGGGCATTATCTTTTTCCAGGATGGAACAAACTACTTATATTTATGGTATAACTCACATGCTATGCCGATTCATTATACTATTGCGGTTACAAAAGACATTATTAAAAGATGTAAGAATTGTGGAATTGAAACGCACGTAGCCGGGAGAAACTGTGCTATAGCGCTGGCCTTAAGGGATATTTTTTCAAATGTATATGTTACCAATTATAGCATCTACCCATTTGGAATTGAATTTAAAAAAGATACCGAAATAAAAATACCACTACCTGTAATTGCACAACAGTTCATTAAATTATTCGATGGATTTTCTCACATACCTCAACTACGACTGTCACTTCCCGGCTTTGAATTTTCCGTGGAAATTCCTGATGATGTGATTGAACATATAGATATCGAAGAAGTGAGGGAGTTTACTCACACCGGGAAAACTCAACCAATTACTTAACGAGGTCATTTTAAGCAGAAGTTGGTTTTCCTAAAACATTATTCTATTCTCTGCGAAGCCCACTCGCCGCCGGTTGTGTGTTCGTGCGAATGGCTTTGTAGCCTGGCAATCACGAACAAACAGTGGAGAGGTATGATATAAATAGAGTTAAGACTTTATGCCCTTTCCATTATTCAGCGGCGGGAGTTTCAGCCCAATCACTTTGCCTGGCATTGAATACCCTGACGGGACCTTGAGGCATTCTGCATCTTGTGTCCCTTATTTTTTAAATGTATAAAAGCGCACCCAATCTATTTCCATTTCTACAGGCAAATCAGCATCATCAATGTTACCAACCCAATTCCCTCCAAGTTGCATATCAATTAACAGGTATTGTTTTTTCAAATTAAAAGGGAACTGCCCTTGCTTGTCTGTCCTGATACGCGGGTAAGAAAAAGTTCTCTTATCGTTTACGAAAAAAACAAGACTGTCGGTGTATTTATCTACGGCATAGGTATTGAAGTCGCCGGGGTTTATTGAGGCCATGGTATGGGCAGGCGGGTCGTTCTTTATTTTGAGCGATTGGGTATAATGTGAATGCACCGTTTGATAAACGATTGAATCAAAGTTCAGCCGTTCCATAATATCTATCTCGCCGCCATCGGGCCACGTTGCATTTTCCGGGAGCATCCAAAACGCCGGCCATGCGCCTTTTGCCCCGTTGAGCTTAGCTCTTATTACTAATCTTCCCTCGCCAAAACTTACTTTATTATGTGTATAAACGCCACCGGTTATATACCTGGCAGTGTCATTAGCCAGGTTACTGTTTTTCAAGCCCCTGAGAATAAGTTTGCCATCCCGCATGGCATAGCAACTATCAAAATAAGACATGTGCCTATCCCAGTCGGAGGTGCCCCGCGGTATTTTTATCCAGCGGGTTGTGTCCAAAACCTGTTGGTTAAAATTTTCCTCCCAGGCAGGTTTTGTATTGATCATTTTTTTGGAGCTTGAACAGGAAGCTACCATCAGTATTAAAAAAATAAATACCGGTAAAAAATTTCGTTTATTCATTTTATTATTTAAAAACGTCTTGCATTTTCTAAGATAAAAAAGGAAGATCAATCTCAACAATTATTTAACCAGGTCATTATACAAACTATTAACAGCCCGGTACGAGATCGTTCTCAGCCCGGCGGTATTTTCTTCTGCAGTACTGCTTCCATTTATGATCACCACTATCCCGAAATTTTTCTTCTGATTGAAAAACATGCTGCTGTAAACACCGTAAGCGGAGCCGGTATGCCCGGTCATTTTCTCCCCGGGGATAATATCTTCCCTGTTGGTTCCGAGTGCCAGCCCGTAATTCTCTACATCAGCCACTTTGGTCTGCATCGCTTTCGAGCTTTTTTTCGAGATGATCCTCACGCCGTTTGATTTGCCATGATGCATATGCATCAGCATGTATTTAGCCAGGTCCGTTGCAGATATTTTCATGCCGCCTGTTGGGGAGAATACGGTGGTGCTAAAGCCCATAACATAGTTAGCAATTTTATCACTACGCGAAGCGTATGCCTCTGGTGAGGCAACCAATTTTTTAGTTGTCGTATCATAGTCATACAGCGTAACGAATTTGCTGCTATCAAGTGAATCTACATTATACCCTCCGTAAAGGCCGAGGGGTTTTAGGATGTGCCTGCTGACATAGTTGTCGAAGCGTTCCCCGGACACCTTCTCAATCACCGCCCCAATCATATTATAGTTCAGGTTACAATATTCATATCCTTCGCCGGGTGCATAATCATTATAACATTTTGCCCAGTCAGGATTTTTAGCGGGATTAATTACATCCAGATCGAAATAACCCTGGCTATCGTTTATGCCGGAAGTATGCGACATGACCATCCGCAGCGTAATAACTTTTTCGGGAAACTTTGGA
>JBDTOV010000039.1:0-37014 GCA_039933035.1 Ginsengibacter sp.
GGCTTGTGCCGGTTGCCAAATGGCAATCTCATGATAATGGTGCGAGTGGCAGAAGCTTTAGCTGAACCGGTTTATAATAATGAGGTCCATTGTATAAGATGGGATAAAGAAAAAGAATTTGTCACGGATGCGTGGCCCCTGGGAGATGTGGACATGAAGGATCCGAGAAGTTTTGTGTTGAAGAATTATACCTTCCCGGTGTGTGCTGTTACCTCGCTATCATGGTTATTGCCGGTTGAGTTGAATGACGATGGATCTTCCGTTACAATTATTCATTACGATAAATCAATCGCTCCCCGGTATACCAGCCAGGAATATGGTATAGAGGATCCCCGAATTTCGTTTATTGATGGCCGTTATTATATGACAACCTGTTGTGTAAGTTCTGAGCGCCACTCAACTGTTTTATATGTTTCAGATGATGGATTGAACTATATATGTCGTGGTATGGTCCTCGATCATCAAAATAAAGACATGTTACTGTTTGAAGGTAAAATTAATTCAAAGTACTACGCGCTGACGCGCCCTTTGGGAAGTTGTTATTTTGCATCAGCGCCTTCATCTCCGTTTCATCCGGGTGCCGCTATTCACATGGCTACCTCCCCGGATATGTTATATTGGAAACCCTGCGATTCGGCTTTTCTGCGTGCAAGACGTTCCTCGGTATCTAATGTAAAAATTGGCGGGGGCACGCCACCGGTGCTCACGCCGGATGGATGGTTAATGCTCTATCATGGAGTAGAAGATAAAAGTGATGTGGGCATTTACCGAACATTTTGGGCATTGCTTGATAAAGATGATCCTTTACGGATTGTACATCTTGAAGATGTTATTCCTTTACTGGAAGCTGATCCGCAGCTCACACGGGAGCTCAGTGACCGGGTTTATCTACACGACGTAGTTTTTACAACGGGTATTGCGGCACATCATGACGACTTTATTTTGGCGTCAGGGGAGTTGGATCTCGCCTGCCGCATAACAAGAATTTCAAAAAATTATTTTTCAAACGTATTTCATAAATAAAAATTTATGGCAGAAGTTACTTTACAAAATATCTCCAAGGTATATGACGATGTAGATAAGAAGCGGGGTAGAAAAAAAGCGATTGAAGACGTTTCCTTTACCGTGCATGATAAAGAATTCATGGTGATAGTGGGACCTTCCGGTTGCGGAAAATCAACTTTGCTGAGAATGATCGCAGGCCTTGAAGATATAAGTGGAGGAACGCTGGCTATTGATGGTAAAATCATAAATGATCTTAGTCCCCGGGACAGGGATATTGCCATGGTATTTCAAAATTATGCTTTGTATCCGCACATGACGGTATATGACAACATGGCTTTCGGCCTTAAACTGAAAAAATATAGCAAGAGCGAAATTAAAGAACGCGTGATGCAAACGGCAAAATTGCTGGAAATTGAAGATGAACTGTATCGCAAGCCCAAAACCTTATCGGGCGGACAAAGACAACGGGTTGCTATTGGACGAGCTATCATACGAAGGCCCAAGGTTTTTCTGTTTGATGAGCCACTCAGTAACCTGGATGCCAAGCTAAGGAGCCAGATGAGAATTGAATTACAAAAATTGCACAGGGAGATTAATGCCACCATAATATATGTAACCCATGATCAAACTGAAGCGATGACATTGGGAACCAGGATAGCTGTTTTAAATAAAGGAAAATTAATGCAACTGGATACTCCTTTACATTTATATAAATATCCAAACAATAAATTTGTCGCTGGGTTTATCGGTTCCCCAACCATGAATTTTATTGAAGGGATTCTTAAAAAAGATGCGGATATATATTTTTTTGAAGCGCCAACCTGCTACAAAATTCCGTTAGGCCCGGTAATTTCCCCCGGGCTTACCAACAGGGTCGGTAAGGAATTAGAAATTGGAATCCGGCCTGAAAATTTAATTATTTCTGAACAGGAAATCCCCGCTTCCCCTGGTTGTTTACTTGAAGTAATGGCTTTCGAAAATATGGGTAATGAGCAATTGATTTATTTTACCCTCAATAACCAAACAATAATAGCAAGAAGGCCGGCGCAGGATTCGGTTGAATTGGGGGCAAAGTTATTTGTCCATTTTCCGGCAGATAAAATTATTTTTATTGATCCGGAAAATGGGGCGGTTTTTCCTTATGTTGATTAACTTTCCTAAAAACTATAATCATGGTAAACCCGATGGAGAGTTTAATAGAAACTTTTTATGTCGCTTTTCGAAATAAAGATGCTGCCACCATGATCTCCTGTTATCACGACGATGTAATTTTCCAGGATCCTGCATTTGGTGAATTAAAAGGGGAAGATGCAAGGGCTATGTGGACGATGCTTTGCAGGAATGCTGTCAATTTGAAAATTCAATTTTCCGGCATAAGCGCTTCCGTGAAACACGGATCAGCCCATTGGGAAGCGTGGTACACCTTCAGCAAAACCGGCAATAAAGTACATAATATTGTTGAGGCCACATTTGAATTCAAAGATGCTAAAATTATAAAACACACGGATGGTTTTAATTTACATAAGTGGGCATCGCAGGCATTGGGTTGGAAGGGTTGGCTAATAGGGGGAACAAATTTTTTCAAAAATAAAATTCAATTACAAACGCGTAGCGCACTTCGGGATTTTAAGGAAAAAACTAAAAAGCAGTAATTGCATTTGCCTTTTATAAATTGTGAATCAAACCGTGTTAAGTTGAGATATATACCATTAGTACTGTTACTTCTTTGTTGTTATTTATTTACGGCAGCGCAAATAAAAATCCCGGGATATTTTCACCAGGATAATAGTTTTAATGATTCTCTTAAAAATATTATTCATGAAGTAGGATTAGACAGTACCTGGAATGCCGGTGAAGATGGCATGGAAAAGATTTCATTTGCATTAATAGACTTAACCGGTAAAAAACCTGTTGTAGGTGGCGTTAACTATGACAATTTCATTTACCCGGCTTCTGTATATAAGATGTATGTGGCAATGGAAATTTTACGACAGGTAAGTAACGGCGATTTTTCTTTGTCCAGGCAATACATAGTCAGATCACCCAATGATGTAGATAAATCGAAAGAAATCAGTTATGATCCGAGGCCGCTTTTACGGGCAGGCGATACCGTTACCATAAATTACCTGCTGGACCTGATGATCACTCGCAGCGACAACTCCGCTGCAAATTGTTTGATTGACGTTGCAACTAGAGATAGCATCAATACAACTATTCATGAAAATGGTTGGTATGGCAGCGAGGTTACCCGAAAATTTCTAAGCAGGAAACTGGAAGACCCTGGCTATGATACCGTAAAAAGTACCGAAACCTGTGCATTGCATGCTGCGGATTTTATGTATAAAATCTATAAAAATCAATTAATCAATCCATGGGTGAGTATGCAAATCAAAGCCCTGTTGGGGCGACAATTGGATACTACCAAGCTTTCACCGGGCTTACCAAAAGGTGCCATGTTTTATCATAAAACCGGTTGGTGGAGTATATATACCCATGACGTCGGAATTGTAGACGATGGAAAAATAAGGTACATAATTTCTCTTTTCACTCCTGTTACCGAAGATGAAGTGCGGCCAAAATTGGCGGAACTTTCAAACCGGATATTCTATTTCATATATAATATGCATCGTAAATCCTGAACCGCTTATTTACTGGCTTCATCATCAAAGCAACCACTTTACCTGGTTCCCCGTTACCTATATTAAAGCTGATAATAGCTTTACAGTTTTATTACAAATTGGGACGGATTGACGCTTCCATAGTTGTGAAAGAGAGGGTCATATTACGGTAAAAATATTTTAGAAAAAAGATATTTATTTAACAATTGTGTGTAAATTACACGTTAAATAAACATTAACACATTATTTAATTACTTGATTATGAGAAAAAAACTTCTGCTTTGCGGTCTGTTTATGTTGTTCTGTTTCCTGCAAACAATGGCACAACAACGAACAATAACCGGAACCGTAACTTCAACTACTGGTACTCCACTTGCCGATGCATCGGTAATAGTCGTTGGACAGAAAACAGGTGTAAGAACTTCCGCTGATGGAACTTTTTCTATTAATGTTCCTGCCACTGCGAAACAACTCCAGGTCAGTTATGTAGGATCTGAGACGCAAAGAGTGGATATTTCTTCGGCAACCAATGTAACCGTTGCACTTGCCAATTCTTCACAATCGTTAACGGATGTTGTAATTATTGGGTACGGTTCTGTCAAGAAAAAAGATTTGACGGGCGCTGTAACATCTATTAAAGCCAAAGATTTTAACCAGGGAGTAATAGCATCGCCCGACCAACTTCTCCAGGGGAAAGTTCCCGGATTGGAAATTACCAATAATAGTGGGCAGCCCGGCGCAGCAACCACCATAAAAATCAGGGGAAATAATTCTATCAGGGCCAGTAACAACCCGCTCTATGTGATTGATGGAGTTCCCCTGGACGGAAGGACTGCGAAACCAAGTCTGAATTTTGGTGCAGGTTCGGGTTTGGATTTTGGTACAACACCTGAATCCAATCCGTTGCTTTATATCAACCCTAATGATATTGCGCAAGTGGATGTTTTAAAAGATGCTTCCGCAACGGCGATTTATGGGTCGAGAGGTGCAAACGGTATTATTGTAATTACCACTAAAAGAGGTGCGTCGAGTGGAACAAAAATAGAATTCGGTGCAAAATTTAGCGCAGCGGCCGGGTATATGCACAAATATAAAGTGCTGACTCCGGGCGAGTTTAGAACTTCCCTGCACACTTATAGCCTGGATACTTTAACGGCATCGTTGGATCATGGTGCCTCAGTTGATGCCTTGAAAGAAATTACGCAAAGCACCCTATCCCAGGATTATAATTTAGCATTAAGTGGTGGAAATCAAACCGGAAAATTTCGGGTATCATTTTTGGGTTCAAAGAATTATGGATTTATTAAAAAGACATCGTTAGATAAGTATCTCGGGAATTTTACCGGAGAATATAAATTTTTGGATGATCGGTTAACCGTTAATTTTGGTGTTATAGCAGGCCATACAACTGAGCAAATGGGCCTTGTTAGTAATACTGCCGGCGCAGGTGGTAATTTAATATCCTATGCGCTCAACTGGAACCCGACTGCAGCTTTCAAAACGAGTAATGGACTATATAGCAATGCTATTAATTCTGTTCCAAATCCACTTGCTGTAGTTAATGGGTATAATGATCAGGCAGATGTAAATGTGTTTTTAGGCAATATTTCCGCGGCATTGAAAATAACCAAGGGGCTTGAATACAAATTTTTGTACGCAATAAATCATGGAACCGGAAAAAGAAATACCAATGTTGATGGCTGGATTGATGGCGTAAATGGGGTTTCGGGTATTGGTGTTGCCGCTATTTCAAGTGCATCTTTAACATCGGAAACATTCACGCACACATTAAATTATAGTACAAATTTAACCCAGGACATTTCATTTGAGGCCCTGGCAGGATATGAATATTGGAAAACTGACTATGAAAATTCGTCAATATTCGGATCCCAGTTTAACACCAACCTCACACAGCAGGCCCGTATTCCGATTTTGTATACCAGCTTTTTCCAAAATGCAAAGACAGAAACCCCTTTGGTGACTTATGTAGATCCCACTACAAAAATTCAATCTTATTTCGGCAGGGTTAATTTTAATGTGTCCAGTAAGTATTATTTAACGGGTACACTAAGGGCAGATGGTTCCAGCAAATTTGGAAAGAACAATAAATATGGTTATTTCCCTTCTGTAGGCGCGAAATGGGCGATAAGTAATGAAAACTTTATGAAATCAGTTGCCATCATTTCTAATTTAGGATTACGGGCGTCATGGGGTATTACGGGTAACCAGGAATTCCCAGCAGGAGCTTCCTTGGAACAATTCAATTCAGGTTCGTATAGTAGTATAGGGCAGAGCAATGTCGCTAACCCGGATTTGAAATGGGAGCAAACCAGCCAGGTAAATATAGGACTGGATTTTTCGTTATTAAGTAACAGGATATATGGTTCCTTTGACTATTATAATAAAAATACAACTGACATACTATTTCAAAGCACGGCCATTCAGCCAGCGCCCGCTTCCATATTTTTTATAAACCTGCCCGCTCATTTAATTAATTCAGGAGTAGAGTTTTCAATCGGGGCAACGATTGTATCCAAAAAAGAATTTAGCTGGGATGCATCATTTAATATTGCCCATAATAAGAATTTGTTGAAAGATTTTTCGCAGGCTAATATTGCAACAGCCCAGGTAAGTGGCCAGGGTGTATCCGGTACATTAGCCCAGATAATAGGTAATAATCAACCGGTTAATGTGTTCTATTTGAAGCAATTCAATGGCTTCGATCAAAGTGGTCAACAACTTATTGCGGATAATCCTACATTCCAGGGAGACCCTAACCCTCATTTACTATATGGCTTCAGTACCAGTTTAAAATTTAAGAAGTTTTCGTTTGCCGTAAATGCCAGTGGGGCCTCCGGATTTTACATTTATAATAACACGTTTAATAGTGTGACTAATATAAGCAATCTTCAGAATGGAAAAAATGTGGATGCATCTATTATTGGTTCAAAAGAAAACATAAATGCAAGCGTGGCTGTTTCAAGCAGGTACCTGGAAAAGGGTGACTATATAAAATTAAGAAACGCAACACTAAGTTATGCATTTGGAGATGTAGGCAAATATGTTAAAAGCTTAAACGTGTTCGTAGGGGGCTCTAACTTATTTGTTATTACTAAATTCACCGGCTTTGACCCTGAGGTAAACGTTGATAAAAATCAAAATGGATATCCTTCCAGGAATATTGAATACATACCTTATCCAACGCCAAGAATGATAACTTTTGGCTTTAATATGTCATTATAAAATATTTTAAAATTGTAATTATGAATTCATTTAAATTAATAAAGCATATAGCGTTGCCTCTTATTATTATTGCTATTGGTTCAGGATGTACAAAACTTGACCAGAACTTAAATAGTACTTTATCAAAGGACCAGGCAACAAACGCATTAGGCGCCAATGGAACTCAATTATTGTTGCAAACAGCCTATAACGACGTCGGTGGTCCTTATTCTGGTATGGGAAATATTTTAGCCCTTGAGGAAGTAACAGCGGATGAATGCGTTGTACCTACCCGTGCAGGAGACTGGGATGACAATGGTAAATGGAGGGCATTGAAGCAACAAACATTTGGTCCTGATGGTGTTGATCTGATAATCAACCAGTTTAATGCCCTTAATAAATTAAATTTCGATGCAACCAATGTTTTGGCTTTTAATCCCGGCAAAGCGCAGGCTGCAGAGGCGAGATTTTTAAGAGCGCTGTCGCTATATCAATTGCTGGATCTTTTTGGCCAATATCCTTTTAGAAATCCAGGCGATAACCTGCTAAATGCTCCTAATGTATATAGAGGGGACAGTGCCGTAAATTTTATCATCAATGAATTAACAGCAATTGTTCCTGATCTCCCGGCATCAAACGGAATGGATAAGGCTAATGCAGATGCGGCTAATATGTTGCTTATGAAACTGTATTTAAATCGTGGTACTTTTAATAACAGGGCGGCTCCGACCTTTGATGACGGCGATATGCAAAAAGTAATCAGTATAGGAACCGCTATTATGACCGGTGGAAAATATTCCTATAGCGCGAATTATTTTGACAATTTTAGTCCAAATAATTCTTCATCTACGGAAGGCATTTTTGCAGCTCCGAACACGTCCGGTGTTGCGACAAATAATACGGGAATCCATGACAGGTGGTGGGCCACGTTACATTATAATTCCTATCAGCCCAAAGCTCCTCAATCCGGCTGGAATGGTTTTTCAACAGTCGCAGATTTCTACAATTCCTTTGGCGTTAATGCGATTGTTCCGAAACAAACTCCTGCAGATACCTTATTAGATCAAAGAATTGGCGGCAGATTTTATAAGGGATTAACCAATCTTTCAGGTCTTAAGTCCGGATTACTAATAGGTCAGCAATACTACGCAGACGGTTCAAAAGTTATGGACAGAAAAAACAATTTATTAATATTCGGCACCAATTTTTCACCTGATTTGAAGGAAACCGGAAGTAACCTGGAAGATGTGGGTATTCGTGTTTTAAAATACATCCCTGACTTATCAGGTAGTGGAAAAAACTATGGTGGAGGCACATCGGGAAATTGGTGTATGATCTTCAGGTATCCGGATGTTGTATTAATGGTTGCAGAAGCCAAAATGCGAGCTGCTGCTGCGGATAATGCGGGTGCATTAGATTTGATAAATAAGTTGAGAATGGCAAGGAGTGCAGCACCAATGACTTCAATGACGTTAGTGAATCCAAACAATGTATATGACCCTAATACTTTATTAGCTGAAAGAGGAAGGGAACTGTATTGGGAAATTGTCAGGAGGACCGATTTAATCCGCTTTGGTGTATTCATGAAAGCCTGGGCCCTTAAACCAGCTTCTGATGCTACTCATTTGGTATTTCCTATACCTTCAACAGCATTAGCTGCCAATCCGAACCTAATACAAAATCCCGGTTATAATTAATTGGGAAAAATATTTATTTATTTATTTTGATACTAAAGGGCCGTTCACCGGCCTTTTGGTTTTAATAAGTTTTAATTGCAGTACTTATTAATGAATGCTTAAATTTTACGTTGACTTGTAAATACAAAGGTTGTAAACTATAAAGTAGCCTGTCCATTTCTTTACCTTTATATCAATAATATTTAGCCGTTACCTATCAGTATCTATAATTATTTTGCATAATGAAGCAACTAAGAAAGCTTTCCCCGGGTTTCATTTTATTAATATTCATTTCCTGCACTGAAAAGAAACCAGATCCTCTTTTTGTACTAATGGATCATACTGGTATTAATTTCGAAAATAAGGTAGTAGATGACAAAATTGAGAATAGTTTTTTATTCAGAAATTTTTATAACGGGGGAGGTGTTGGCATTGGAGATATTAATAATGATGGCTTACCGGATGTTTTTTTAACATCTAACCAGGGTGAAAATAAATTATATCTTAATAAGGGGAATTTTCAGTTTGGTGATATATCACAAAAGGCCGGGTTACAACAGGATAGCATGTGGAGTACTGGTGTCACATTTGTTGATATAAATGGCGATGGGTGGCTTGATATATACGTATGCAATTCCGGGCACATGAAATCAGGAAACCGGAGAAATAAATTATATATTAATAATCATGATCTGACATTTACCGAATCGGCAAAGAAGTATGGCCTCGACATTTCGGCTTACACCACCCAGGTGTCTTTTTTTGACTATGATATGGACGGTGACCTGGATTGTTTTATGATCGATAACAGCCCCATGCCCATTAATAGTTTAAACAATTCAAACAGGCGGGATCTTCCGGATTCCCTCTGGCCCATTGCACCATTTTTAAAAGGCGGAGGAGACCATTTGTATCGAAACGACAACAGTCATTTTACCGAGGTTACCCAGTCTGCGGGTATACATGGCAGCTTAATAAGTTTTGGTTTGGGTGCAAGCATCGGGGATCTTAACAACGACGGATACCCGGATATCTACGTTGCAAATGATTCTTATGAAAAGGATTATTTATACATTAACCAGGGAAACGGCACATTTAAAGATGAACTTGAACAACAGGTTCAAAGTATCAGTATGTCTTCCATGGGCGCAGATATTGGTGATCTCAATAACGATGGTTATTCCGAAATATTTACCACTGATATGTTACCCGGTGATGATTACAGGGTGAAAACATTAGGATCCTTTGATAATATTGACTTTTATAACAGCAAAGTAAAATCCGGCTTTTATCATCAATTCATGAAAAATTGCCTGCAACTAAATAATAAAAACGGAACCTATTCGGAAATTGGCAATTACAGTGGTATTTCGGCTACAGATTGGAGTTGGGGTAATTTAATATTCGATGCAGATAATGATGGTTTAAGCGATATATATGTTTGCAACGGAGTAAACAAAGATGTTACTAATCTTGATTTCATGGATTTTTTTGCTAATGAAGTCATTCAAAAAATGGTGCTAACCGGTGCGAAGGAAAGCGTAGGTAAGGTGTTGGAACATATTCCCATAAATCCCTTACCCAATAAGGCATTTAAAAATATGGGAAGTTTGAAATTTAAAGATGTTGGGAAATCATGGGGCTTTACGCAATCTTCTTTTTCCAATGGCGCAGCGTATGCTGATCTTGATAACGATGGAGACCTGGATCTTATTATAAACAATGAGAACGAGAAAGCTTTTGTCTATAAAAACAATAGCAGGCAGATCAATAAAAATAATTTTATCAGTATTCTTTTAAAAGGCAAGGGGATGAATACTTTCGCAATAGGAAGTAAAATCAAATTATATGTAGGTGACCAGGTAATAAGCCGAGAAGTAGTTCCCTCCCGCGGCTTTCAGTCCTCAGTAGATTACAAACAGGTTATAGGGCTAGGTACCAGTGCTACAATTGACTCCATGTTTATTAGCTGGCCGGATCGCTCGTATGCACGTTATGCCAATCTTCCGGTTGATACGCTATTGGTAATTCAGCAATCAGGTCAAAATAACTTTTCGCCGGATACCGCTACCAGGATTTTGCCACACCTGCTTACCCTGAAAAAAAATGTTTTTGATAAACACAGTGAGGATCAATATAATGATTTTTATTATGAACGGAATTTACCAGAAATACTTTCAAAGGAGGGCCCGAAAGGCGCTGTGGGTGATGTAAATGGCGACGGCCTTCCGGATATATATATTGGCGGCGCCGCAGGCCAGGCGGGGCAATTATATTTGCAAACGATTTCTGGAGCCTTTGTCAAAAAGCCGGAAAAGGTGTTTGATGATTATGCTGACTTCGAAGATATTGTGGTGTTATTTTTTGATTGCGATCATGACGGAGATTCTGATCTGTTAATTTGCCCCGGCGGAAACAGCTTTCCTGCCATCAGCAAGCAGATGCAACTGCGCCTATACAAAAATGATGGTAAGGGAAATTTTACCATAGATATTTCGGCATTTCCAAATAACAATTCGAATATTTCGGTTGCCGTACCTTACGACTTTGACGGGGATGGGGATCTTGATTTATTTGTAGGTGGAAGGGATGTCCCGCAGAATTATGGAGTTGCGCCAACCAGCTATATTTTCGTCAATGACGGTACCGGTCATTTTACTGACATAGCTAAAACCAAAAACCCGGATATAGCATCCATCGGTATGGTTACCAGTGCAGAATGGGCGGATGTAACCGGTGATAAAAAGGAGGAATTGATTATTGCAGGAGAATGGATGGCACCACGGATTTTCTACTATACAGGGGATCATTTTAAAGAAGTGAAAACCAACCTGGATAGTTTATATGGATGGTGGCAATCCATATCTGTAGGAGATTTTGACGGAGATGGACGAAAGGATATTATTCTTGGAAACATAGGCGAAAATTTTTACCTGCAGCCAGATTTGCAAAACCCCGTTAAGTTATGGATCAATGATTTCAATAATAACGGTACTATTGATAAAATCCTTACACGAACAGTGGACGGGCACGATAAAACGGTATTTTTAAAACATGAATTACAGGATCAAATTCCGTCGGTGAAAAGGCAAAATTTAAAACATTCGGAATATGCAAAAAAAACCATGCAGGAATTATTCCCTGTTGACGTATTAAATAAATGTCTTGTTAAGGAGTTCAATTATGCATCTTCCATCATTGCATTAAATAAAGGGAATGGAAAATTCGTAATTCAAAAACTCCCGCCGATGGCCCAGGTTTCCTCGATAAATGCAATACACCAAATGGATGTAAATAATGATGGTTATATGGATTTAGTTTTGGGTGGAAATAAATTTGGCTTTCCTCCCCAGTTTGGAAGGTTGGATGCCAGTTATGGAGATATCCTGATCAATAATCATAAAGGAGGATTTACCAGGTTAGATTATGACCAGTCGGGGTTAGAAATAAAGGGTGAGGTTAAGGATATTTTAGAGATTCCAACCGCTAAAAATCACTATTTGTTATTTCTGATAAATGACGGGTACCCTGCATTGTATGAAACGGGCGGGAGCACAAAAAAACTATGGGATTATAAAAACTAAAAAGGTAAAAGGCAGGTTGACCGGACGCTGATTTTTAAAATTATGATGGATACACCACATAGGTTGCTGAACATATTAAGTGTAATTTTTCTATTATTTCTATATCCAGGTTGCACGCAAAAGAATACTAATCCTGTTCTTTTCCAGGTACTGGATCATAATAAAACCGGCCTGGATTTTAGCAATAAACTTACTCCCACAAAGGAATTTAATGTTTTCAAGTACATGTATTTTTACAACGGGGGAGGGGTGGGTGCCGGTGATTTTAATAATGATGGGTTGATAGATTTATTTTTTTCCTCTAACCAGGGCGAAAATAAAATTTTTCTGAACCAGGGGAAATTGAAATTTAAAGACGTATCGGAAGAAGCTAACATTCCGCAGGATGGTGGTTGGTCAACAGGGGTTTCCGTTGTGGATATCAATAACGATGGATTACTGGATATGTACATTTGCAAAGTTGGAAATTATGAAACGCTGCACAGTAAAAATCAATTGCTTATTTGCCAGGGCATCAATAAAAACGGGGTCCCGTTTTATAAAGATGAAGCACGTGAATATGGCCTAGATTTTTCAGGATTTAGTACGCAGGCAGTATTTTTTGACTATGATATGGATGGCGATCTTGATATGTTTCTATTAAACCACTCCGTTCACCAGAACGGTAATTTTGCGCCCAGGAAAGATTTTTTAGGAACCTACTATCCGCTATCAGGTGACTTGCTCTTTAGAAATGACGGCAATGGCCATTTTACCAACGTCACAAAAGAATCAACCATCAACAGTTCCGCAATCAGTTACGGATTGGGAATATGTGTTGGCGATATAGACCTGGATGGATGGCCGGACATTTACGTGGGAAACGATTTTCATGAGAATGACTATCTCTATATAAATCAGCATAACGGAACCTTTAAAGAAGATATCAACTCCAGGATGATGCATACAAGCCAATTTTCAATGGGCGTTGATATTGGCGATATTAATAATGACGCCTATCCTGACATCATTTCAATGGACATGCTGCCGTCAGATCCTTACATCCTGAAAAGATCGTTGGGAGAAGATGAATATGATATTTTTAATATGAAAATTGCGTATGGTTATAATTACCAGTATACGCGAAACAACCTCCAGTTGAACAGGAGAAATGGCATGTTTAGCGAAGTAGGTTTATTTGCAGGCGTAGCGGCCACAGACTGGTCTTGGGCCCCTCTATGGGTTGATTTTGATAACGATGGACTGAAAGATTTATTCATATCCAACGGTATTCCCAAGCGATTGAACGACATGGATTATGTGAACTATGTTTCCGACGAGGAAATACAACAAAAGCTAAAAAATGATGTAAACAGTGGAAAAGATTTGGCATTGATTAATAAATTTCCCGAGATAAAATTACCTAATAAATTTTTTAAGAATAAGGGGAATGTAAAGTTTGATGACATACAAGAGCAAATAGCTGGAAACGTGGCTACATTTTCAAATGGCGCGGTATATGCTGATTTTGATAATGACGGCGACCTTGACCTGGTGGTCAACAATATTGAAGATCCTGTACTCCTGTATGAAAATAAATCCAATGACGCAAAAAACAGGCCCTCGCTAGATATAAAATTGAAAGGCTCTTCAAAAAATATTAATGCCGTGGGCGCAAAGATCCTCGTGTATGACAGTAGCGAAACAAGAACCTATGAAAAATACCCGGTACGGGGCTTTCAATCCAGCATGGAAATCCCTTTACATATCGGGTTATATAAAACTAAAATAGATTCCATCTTGCTAATATGGCCTGATAATACCTATCAACAGGTGCCATGGAAGGATGCTGTTTCTTCACAAATTACACTTCAGTACCAACCCGGGCTTCCGAAGTATGATTATTCCCGCTTAACGAATCATTGGAAGAATCCAACAAGAAAAATGGTGGACATTACTAAGGATGTAAACTTGTTGTTCAAACACGAAGAAAATCCTTTTAATGAATTTGACCGTGAACCATTAATACCTTTTATGGTTTCACGGGAAGGACCGGCACTGGCAGTAGGCGATGCTAACGGAGATGGGTTAGACGACGTTTTCATCGGGTCTTCAAAAGGAAATAAGAGTGCCATATTTTTTCAAAGGCCAGGGGGAAAATTTGAAAAATCCAATCAGCCCGGTTTGGATAACGACAGCACATATGAAGACGTTGCTGCCACATGGGTTGATGTTAATAATGATGGCAAAACAGATCTCGTAATTGCAACCGGCGGCAATGAATATTTTGGGAATGATACCTATCAACAGCCCCGCCTATACCTCAACGAAGGGCATGAACATTTTACAAGAGTTAATCACGCTTTCGATAATATATACCTGACGGCTTCGTGCGTAGTTCCCTACGATTTCAACGGCGATGGTTACGTGGATTTATTTATCGGTGCCAGAGCGGTACCATGGGAATATGGACAGGTGCCCCAATCTTATTTATTGGAAAATGATAAACAGGGTCATTTTCTTGATGTTACCTCGCAGTATAGTCCCGGGCTTTCAAAAATCGGGCTCGTAAGAAATGCACTGTGGTACGATTTAAATAAGGATGGTCGTAAAGATTTGATTATTTCACCTGAATGGGGTGGCATAACGGTATTTATCAATGAAAAGGAAAGCTTCAAAAAACAAATGCTGACAGGCAAAAAAGGATGGTGGAATTTCGTTTTACCGGTAGATATTAACGGGGATGGAAATATCGACTTAATTGCCGGAAACCAGGGGCTGAACAATCGTTTAACTGCTTCACCAAAAGAACCCGTTCGTTTGTATTTCAATGATTTCGACGACAATGGTAAAAAAGAGCAGGTGCTTACCTACTACCTGGAAGGGCATGAGATCCCTTTTGCCAGTAAAGATGAATTACAGAAGAAAATACCATTAATAAAAAAGAGATTTTTATATGCAGAAGATTTTGCAAAGGCATCGCTAAACGAAATTTTTTCCGAGAATAAATTAAAGATGTCTGATACATTAACTGCGGATTATTTTGCCAGTTCAGTTTTGATGGACAGGGGTGGTATGAATTTTACAACAGTACCGTTGCCATGGCTTGCGCAGCTAAGTCCGTGCAAAGATGCCGTAGTTATTAATGCAAATAATGATAGTTTACCTGACATATTATTAGTCGGCAATTTTTATGACAACAATATTCAGATGGGCAGGAATGACGCTGATTTTGGGACCATACTCGTCAACAAGGGCAACGGCCAATTCACCTGTGAAAGCATTAACGGGTTAGCAATTAAAGGGCAGGTTCGTCACATAGAAAAAATAAATATTGGCAAACAGGAAGCTTATATTCTTGCGAGAAATAGCGACAGTGTAATGGTGATTAAGTTTGCGACCGATGTAGGCAAAAAGAAATGATCTCCCGCAGGTCATGGCACCGGTGTATAAATCCTGGTAATCCATTGCAGGGTGTCAGGCTGTTTACTCCTGTCCGTTACCAATGATGCAAAAGGAATAGCCATTGCGGGGATATGGTAGTCAGTCAGGTAAATTGCCATTTGATGTAAGGCATTATTAACTGTATAGTTGCCTCCTTTCACTTCTGCTGTCAATACTTTCCAGGGAACAAAACGTTTATTAAATATGGTATCATTGCCCTTAAGATATTTATTTACAGGGATCGCAACCATCGTTTCAAAGGCGGTATCATTAACGTTCTTAACATTCAGCATGGGAAAATTATTTTCCTTGGCACCCTGGCCCGCAATATACTTTTGTAAACTTCCTATTAAATTGTAAATATTTGATGTGGACGGATAGTGTGTGGTTACAGATTTTGTGGCAATCAAAGTAGAATCTTTTGAAATAATTACATGTAAATTGATTCCATAAATATTTTCATTTTTTCCTAAAAATGTTTTCAGATGTATCAAAATATCGGTCATATTTTTCTGAAGGCGTCTTGCTTCAATATAATCACGGAGCCTGTTAAATGGATTTGAAGTTTCAGGCATATTACTTTTCCATTCTATGGCAATGGAATCCTCGTTAATCGAAATCATAGTGAAAAAACTTTTCAATGAGATTTGATCATTCGAGATACTGGCTTCTGCAGCATTCAACATTTTTTTTTTGATTGAATAAAAATGACCTTTATACAGGTAAGTATTAATACCGGATGATGCAACTGCATTAACTGAATCGGTTGGAAACCATGCTCCCCACTTATTTTCATCAAACAAAAACCTGTTGGCGATATTTATTTTTGTTTTTATAATAATAACTTTTGAAAAGGCAATTTTTAAGGGTATGAAGAGGTATATACTTGCTAAAAGGAGAATACATACAACGGTCACTGAGATCAACAGGGCTTTCATAAAACTTTATAAGGAACGCAAATTACATATTCAGAATTTCATTGACTAAATATTATTTCTGTTTCATTTTGTTAGATGCCGGTGATGCTGGATATAGACAACAGGTATACATTGATAAAATTTCATCAGTAGCCAGTTTATATTTTATTGTAAATTTGATGTATGGTTAATGTGTATGTAGCCTGCAATCTAAATTACGCTGAAAAAAGTACAATAATGAATGACCCTTATTCCATGCATCCCCCGCTTAGCGATATACAAGTGGAACTATTAAAACTTTTCAGTGTCGATATACCGGATAAACACCTGTTGGAACTTAAAAGCATGATAGCCCGCTTCCTGTTGGACAAAGCAAGTGATAAAGCCGATATTATTTGGGATGAGAAAGGTTATACAGATGAAAAACTGCAGCAAATCCTGATAAAAGAATAATGCCGCCGCCTAAAATAGTTGTTAACACAAATGCATTACTCAGGTCTGTCTCTCGCCGCTCCGCTTATGCTGTCGTCTTGGACAAACTTTATGAAAATGCTTTTGAAGTGTATATTACCGATGATATTTTGCTGGAATATGAAGAAAAGATAACCGACAACTTTACCGGTGAAACCGCTGAATTAATCATTGGTGCATTTTCATTACTTCCAAATGTAAAAAAAGTAGATATTCATTTTCAGCTTAACCTTATTGTTGCCGACCCTGAAGACAATAAATTTTCTGATTGCGCTTTTGCCGGCAATGGTTCATTTTCTGGTTACAGATGACAAACACTTTGCTATTCTGAAATCAATATCCTTCCCTTCAATTAATATTATTACTTTGGATAAGTTTAAAGAAGTAATCACAACGAAATAAATTGCTTGCTGATGCTGATTCATTTTGCGAGGCAATTTATTGTATGCTTAACAACTTTTTAAAATACACTTGTAATGAAAAAAATAATTTCCCTTATTTTAATAACTTTCTCTTGTCTACATTCTTTCTCTCAAAAAATTGATCCCTGGAAAATAGTCGCTGATACAATAGATCCCAACAATTATTATGGGGAAACAGTGGCCAATGGCGTCATTGGTATAGTATCGTCTGCAGAACCGCTGAAGTGTAAGGATGTAGTACTCAATGGTGCGTACGACCAGTATGGGCGGGGCAGAGTCAGCAATTTTTTGAAAAGCTTCAACCTGGTAAATATGAATCTTGATGTTGATGGCCATCGCATTGGTGCAGCAGACGCGACAAATATGCACCAGGTTCTCGATATGCGACATGCCAACCTTACCACCATTTTTGACTACCAGGATAAAGCGACAGTTTCTTATACCTATTATGCATTGCGCAACCTGCCTTATACCGTGTTGGTTGACGTAACGATTACCGCTAAAAAAAATATTGAAATTATTCCGGCAAGTGTAATGGAAGCCCCGGATGAATTAAGAGATGTACAGAATTATTACAACCAGATCGATCGCCCACATGTAAAATTAAGTTTATTGTCATCTATCGCTAAAAGCCCTACCGGTAAACTAACGCTTGCCTCCTCCACTACATTTTTATTCGATGAACCCAATGGTTCAGAACCCGAATTGATCCATGAAATGTGGGACAACAATATGCACCTGTCAAAATTTAAAAAGAATGTTCCGGCAGGAACCAGTTATCATTTTGCCATAGCGGGCGCATCTATCACTACGGCACAGCATGATGATCCATTGAATGAAGCAGAACGCTATGTAATTTATGCAAAGTTGCAGGGCACAGACAAATTAAAGCAATTTCACAATGCTGCATGGGATAGTTTATGGAAGAGCGATATCATTATTAATGGCGATGATGCCAGCCAGCGCGATGTGCATGCCGCCATGTATCATTTGTATTCGTTTGTAAGAGAAGGAACAGCATACAGCCCATCACCTATGGGCCTGAGCGGATTGGGATATAACGGCCACGTATTTTGGGATGCCGAACTGTGGATGTTTCCTGCGATATTGGTGCTGCATCCTGAAATGGCAAAGAGCATGATTGAATACCGTTATGAAAGATTGGCCGAAGCAAAACACAATGCATTTGCTCACGGTTTCAAAGGAGCTATGTATCCCTGGGAAAGTGCAGCTTCTGGTAATGAGGAGACGCCCGTGTGGGCATTGAGTGGCCCTTTTGAGCATCATATAACAGCCGATGTAGCTATTGCCGCATGGAATTATTTTGCGGTAACGCAAGATACCACGTGGCTTCTGGAAAAAGGCTTTTCGATTATTAAAGCATGTGCCGATTTTTGGGCGAGCCGTGTTGAAAGAAACGGACCGGGTAAATATGATATCAAAAATGTGGTAGCTGCCGATGAGTGGGCTGAGAATGTTGACAACAATGCGTTTACCAACGCTGCAGCAAAAGCAAATCTGGGCTATGCGGTTATGGCTGCTAATATATTACACCAACGAGTAGACGAAGATTGGATAGAAGTAGAAAAAAATATCCCAATATTGAAATTGAGTAATGGAGTGACGGCTGAATTTGAGGGCTACCATGGCGAAAAAATTAAGCAGGCTGATGTAAACCTGTTGGCGTATCCCTTAAAGGAAATCACTGATCCAAAACAGATAAGGAATGACCTAGCTTATTATGAAAGTCGCATTGGGGAAGGATCACCTGCAATGACGCACGCTATTTTTGCTCTTTTATACGCAAGGCTTCGCGAGCCAGAAAAGGCATGGAGTGAATTTAAAGAATCTTTCATTCCCAATAAAAAGCAGCCGTTTGGGGTGTTAGCTGAAACGGCAGGCGGAACCAATCCTTATTTTGCAACAGGGGCTGGGGGCTTTTTGCAGAGTGTACTCATGGGCTTTGGGGGGTTGGACATTACTCCGGAAGGAATTACCCAGGTAAAATCAGTTCTTCCGCCAACCTGGAAGAGCATTACGATCACTGGTGTGGGACCCATGAAGAAAACCTTTATCGTAAAATGAATGCAATAATTTACTGGTTAAGCAGCTAATTGATTCGCATGGCTAAAAATTATTCAAAGAGGGATGGATTAAAAAAAAAGAAATCATGGTTTGTTGTTACAATTTTTTTCTGGAAATGTCACAATTTTTAATTAAAATTGCATCATCAACGATTCTTGTATTTTCATTATAATAATTGATGCTGATTTATAGTTACCGATTTTGAAAAAAATAACTGCTTTATTTTTCATTACTTTATTTTTATTCAACCTGTTTGGATACAGGTTAGTAGTAGAATACATGCAGCAAAAATTATCAGATCAATTGGAGGCCAGGCTCGATAAGAATCTGTATAACGATTCGCAATTGATTGAGCTAAAAGTTCCCATGCATCTTCCTTACCAAACCAATTGGTCACACTACGAAAGGTATGATGGTGAAATAGAAATAGATGGTATGTTGTACAAATATGTAAAGCGAAAAGTTACCAACGATACGCTGTATGTAATGTGCATTCCTAATACAAAAAAGATGCACCTGGAAACAGCAAAGGATGATTTTTTCAGGCTCACGAACGATTTGATGCAAAATGATCATTCCAAAAAATCAGATAATTCAAAGACCATAAACTTCAAAAATCTCCAGGGTGAATATGATGAATATTCATTTATGCTGAATACCATAATCCCGGGTGAAAGCATTCAAAGCTTCCTGCAAACCGGGGATTCACAAAAATTACCTTATTCTCCCCACATTTCCCCTGAACAGCCTCCTGATATAATCGGAGCATAATCTACAGGTAATATTATATTACTAAAATTGATTTGTTATGCATGGCGACTGTGCTGTATCAACATCAATTGTTTTCCATTTTTCTTATAGCTAAAAGATCGTTTTTAAACGTGTGGTCAATGTCCTGGCCACAAGCATATTTTCCTGGAAATAAGGTCGTGCAGTATTTATTACAATAGGTGCCTTCATGATACGGAATCCCTGGTGAATCGCGGATACGTTTAAAAGTAGAAAAAATTATTTATGTATTCATTAACCAATAATCGAAATACAATATTTACAACAGGCCAAAAAATTCACTACACATTGCGTGTGGCATCAGCCATGTGTTTTATAGGACACGGGATCTTCGGCATTATAACCAAACCTGTATGGAGTAATTATTTTGGCGTTTTTGGTATTGATAAGGCCACCTCTGTTCAGTTAATGCCGATTGTTGGATGCATTGACATTTTCATGGGAATTATCATATTGATGTATCCTTTGCGTTCCGTTGTTGGCTGGCTTGTGTTATGGGGTACAATGACGGCTCTGTTGCGTCCTTTATCAGGCGAGCCTTTTGCAGAATTTATAGAGCGCGCGGGAAACTTTGGTGCGCCCCTGGCGCTCCTGATCGTCTCCGGCGGGTTTGCTGGAAATGCAAAAAAACTGTTCACCCCGCTCAGGTACAATAGTCATCTTGACGAGAGAACGCTTCGAAATGTGACCCGGTGTTTGCGGATAGTTGTGTTTTTATTATTTGCAGGTCACGGTTGGCTTAATGTAATTGAAAAAAAGAGTTTGATAAATCAGTACACAATGCTTGGTTTTGCAAACCCTGGTAAAACCGCACAGGCGATTGGGATAGGTGAAATTGCCGCCGGACTCATGGTTTTAATTCGCCCTTTAGGGTCTGTAGTGTTGGCGCTATTTATCTGGAAAATAACCAGTGAGCTTTTTTATCCGCATTATGAATTGTTCGAGTGGGTAGAGCGGGGAGGCAGCTATGGCGCTATCCTGGCATTGTGGTTTGCAATAGGGGTCCGCACAAATATTCAAAAGGTTAACGAACCGGGCTCTCCCGGCTTCTTAAGCAGGCGGCGCCAACGGGGAGTACATGATCCATTTTCAAATTATAATCTAAACGCTGTATGAAAAAGTTAGTAATTGTATGTATCATTATTTCTTCCTGTAATAATAATGGCAGCCATAAAATTGATAAGCAACACGTAGAAAGTTTAGCGATAAATTTTATGGAGACAACTGTTATCCCCGGGATGAAAGATCCAAAACCTTTTGAAATAGCAGGGGCGAAAGTGGTTGTAAAAACAGCAGCAGATAATATAGATGACTACCGGTTTACATACGATCATGTATCTTTTAATAGTATGGACTCCCTGGAAAATAAAAGACATCTTGATTCAATTATAAAAGTGTCATTACATCCTGATTCAATAATTAGTATAACGGTAAACGTGGCGTACAAGACGAAATATAAATTAGGGGATATCGTAACTGACAGTATTAAATTAGGCTATAACCGGGAAAAAGACAGAGTATCTTATTGGCCCTTTTAATTACACACAAAATAATACACACAAGTTTTAAATCCTTACAACCCATTTTTTAAAGATTATATTATGAAAAGAAGTTTAGTTTTTTATGTAATATCATTTATTACAAGTGCTCTTGTTTTGTTTTCGTCCTGCAAACAAAAAAGCAACAGATATATCAAAGTGATGCACAATCCGCTCCTGTACAATGAAGTAGTGCATAAATTAAATTATGTCGTTATATACGACATTTTTACACCTCCTGTTGCCTCCCGGGTTTTTGCATATTCTAACCTGGCAGCATTTGAAGTGCTGGCAAAGGAAGGAAAACATTTCACCTCGCTGCAAGGAAAAGTAAAAGGGCTTAATAACATTCCGAATCCTGCGGCTACGGCGAAAATTGACTTTCCTTTCGCTTCATTAATTGCCCTGATCAAGGTAGGAGACCAGCTTACTTTTTCACGGGATACTATGAAAATGCTTGCTGACTCAGTGAAATCACTTGCACAAGACAACGGTATGCCTGATGATATGTTTGAAAATTCGGTGGCATATGGCAACCAGGTAGCGGATTCCATTATCGCCTGGAGTAAAAAAGATAATTATGCACAGACGCGGGGTTCCCGGTTTACACTTTCAAACGAAGAAGGCCACTGGAGTCCTACACCCCCGGGTTATTTCACCGCTGTAGAGCCTCTATGGCCAACCCTGAGATGCATGGTTATGGATTCAGCCAACATGTTTCCTCCTCCGCCGCCACCGGTTTTTAGCAAAGACACAACCAGTGCCTTTTACGAAATGGCAAAAGATGTTATGGTTACGGGCAATACCCTTGATCCTACCCAAAAATGGATCGCCAATTTTTGGGACTGCAACAGTTTTAAAATGCACGTTCAGGGTCATGCTATGTTTGCAACCAAAGCGATGACGCCGTGCGGGCACTGGTTGGAAATTGTGGGGACTATTTCTAAAAATAACCATGCGGATTTTTATAAAACCGCGTATGCCTATACAGGCGCCACCATCGGCATGTATGATGCATTTATTTGTTGTTGGTTTACCAAATACAGAACGGATGTAATACGCCCTGAAACCTATATCAATAAATACATGAACCAGGACTGGATGCCCTACCTGCAAACACCTCCTTTCCCGGAATATAATAGTGCACATTCTACTATTTCTGCGGCTGCTGCCACCGTTCTGGGTGCCATTTATAAAGATAACACTGCTTTTCGTGACTCATCTGAAAGGGAATGGGGTTGGCCTGACCGTAATTTTAAAACGTCAGATGACGCGGCCGTAGAAGTTTCTTTCAGCAGATATTATGGCGGCATACATTACAAGCAATCTGTACAAACTGCTTACATCCAGGGTAAAAAAATCGGCAATTTGGTGATGAGCAAATTAACGGGTAAGGCACCGGAAAAGGTACAAGAAGGCTTAAAAATAATAAATTAAAGTATCAACAAATCCAAATGAATCAACGACATTTTATCAAATCCAAATGCAAATTTTTATGAGACAATTCCTTTTATTTTTATTGTGCACTTTTTTTATTTTATTTGTTTCAAATAATGTTAAGGCGCAGGGTTGTGTTGCAATACGTAGCACCGGCGGTGTGTGTACTATGGATCACGGTGTACAGACCGATACACTCTCAAAATGGGAATTCAACGCTAACAACCGCTATTTCAAATCATTCCGGCATTTTGTAGGAACGAAAGAACAAAAGCAAAGAGTGGCCTTGGGCACAGATGTTATTAATCATGCCTATACGCTGGACCTTACGCCTACCTATCGTCTAAATAAATGGTGGTCATTCTCCATCGATGTTCCGGTAATAGCTAACTCACGGTCATCCTTATACGAACATGATGGAAAGAACAGGTTTAGTACGCATGCTTTTGGTTTGGGCGATGTTCGTCTTTCGGCCTACCGGTGGTTTCTCGATCCGGCTAAAATGCCCACAGGAAATATTCAATTTGGCCTGGGCATTAAATTACCAACCGGCGATTTCAAATACCAGGATATCTTTCATAAAAATGATTCAACACTTGTTCTTGGTCCGGTAGATCAATCTATTCAGTTAGGTGATGGCGGTACAGGATTTTCCGGAGAAGTGAATGCATACTATAATTTTTCAAAGCATATTGGCGTATACAGCAATTTATATTATTTGATCAGCCCGCGTGAACAAAATGGCACACTTACTTCGAGAGGAGGAACTCCATCTTCATCAAGCATAAAAAACGGCAGCTTTGTTATGAGTGTTCCGGATCAGTATATGATTAGGGTAGGGGCAAACTATACGGCAAAAAACCTTACGGTTTCTTTGGGCTTTCGTGACGAGTGCTTACCTGTTCATGATTTGGTCGGGGGAAGTAAAGGTTTCAGACGGCCCGGTTATATTCTTTCTACAGAGCCGGGTTTAACTTATAGTTTCAAAAAAGTAAGCATTTATGCATTCGTGCCGATAGCGGTAGTTCGCAACCGTACACAAAGCGTAGCTGATAAAATACAAACTCAACTAACCGGTGTATATACACAGGGCGATGCGGCTTTTGCAGACTATACGGTTAATATCGGGTTTACCACAAGATTCTGACAGATGGTTTCAAGACTGTCTCTAGCTATAACATGTATCAAAACTAATAATATGAACCAAAATATTATCCATCAAATAGGGCGCCCCTTCTTATTGATTTTTTTTCTTTTTATTTTTAGCCATGCGCGGGCACAAACAGACCTTGATGGCATCATGATGAATAAAAATCAACTCTGCAACGGGTTGATGTATAATTACAGCTCATGGAATTACTATTGGGAAGGAACCTTGAAAAGAAATAATCAAAACCTCGGGATGGTTTCCTCCCAATCGGTAATGTATGGGGCCAATTATGGCGTAACCGGCAGGCTAAATGTAATGGTAAGTGCTCCGTATGTATGGACAAAATCTACTGCGGGAACATTGCACAGTTCCAGGGGTGTACAGGATATCTCCTTATTTGTAAAATGGAAACCAGTTTTATATTCATCTGGAAAAAATAAAATATCTCTTATTGTGGTCGGTGGTTTTTCAACACCTGTAACGAACTATCAAATTGACTACCTCCCGCTAACCTTAGGGCTCGGTTCTACCAATCTTACCAGTAGGGCAATGGCAGAGTTTCAGCACAGGAGATTTACAATAAGTGGCTCTGCCACCTATATCTGGCGGAGCAATGTGAAGATTGACAGAACCTCCTATTACGATACACAGATGCATCTTACCAATGACGTCAAAATGCCGGATGCCTCTCAATACCAATTGCGCACAGGATACAGGGGAAGATACCTTTTAGCGGAAGCATTGGTAACCAACTGGACCACCTTGGGCGGGTTTGACATAACGAGAAACAATATGCCGTTTCCAAGTAATAGAATGAATATGACCACTATGGGTGCTTCCATTAAATATACCTTAAAACAAGACACGCATTTATCCCTTCTTGGGGGAGTTAACTATACCATTGCAGGAAGAAATGTCGGCCAGGCGACTGGTTTTAATGCTGGCGTGTTCTATGCTTTTTATTTAAATAAAACCTCAGAAATGAATGCTAAAAAGTTAAAAACGAAATAATATGAAACGGCTAAATTTATTATATTTTACGTTAATATCGGCGGTAGTGCTATTCCTATCCTGTTCAAAAGATATAGTTGGAAGAACGGATAATATACCTGCACTTACCCCATCCAACATTGACCTTAATGCAGGCACATGGAAAACTATCTTGCTGAAAAGGCCCGATACTTTTGTTGTTACTGCGCCCGCGGCAACCAATTCTCCTGCTTACATTGCTGAATTGAATGAGATAAAAGGAGCTCAGCAAAATATAAGCAGTGCCCAAAAAGATATTATTAAATATTGGAGTGCAGGCGCGGTATTGCGCTGGAATGAGATTATGCGGGAACTGGTTGCCAAATACAACCTTCCGCCTTATCAAAACCCGGACGGCACTTACCCGGGACCAAATGCAAACAATCCATTCGCCTATCCTCAATTTCCTTTTTCGAATCCTCCTTACGCTGCAAGGGCATTTGCTTATATAAGTGCTGCCCAGTACGATGCGCTGGTGGCAGCCTGGTACTATAAAAAATTATATAACAGGGGCGCTCCCTATACGGTAGATTCCTCCATAAAAGCGTTAGTGCCTAAAACGGTTTTGCCTTCTTATCCATCAACAGATGCGGTTGTGGCTGGGGTTACAGCAGAAATGATGAAACTCTTGTTTCCTACTGAAATAGCATTTATTCAGCAAAAGCTGGAAGAAGAAGAAGAGTACCGCATTTTAAGTGGCGCTGAAGTACGTTCAGATATAGTGGCAGGAGAAGCCCTGGGAAGGCAGGTTGCAGCCGTGTTTGTTGCCCGTGCCAAAACAGACCGTGCCGGAGCTGCCGCAGGTTCGCCTCAAATTTGGAGCAATTTGGCCACCAATACATCAGCCCTGGGCCAGGTTGCCTGGATTAGCCTTGAATTTCCAAAACGCCCTCCCATGTTACCACTTTTTGGAAATGTGAAAGCATTTTTGTTTGATTCTTTAACCGTAATTGCATTGCGCCCCGGGCCACCGCCTTCAACATCAAGCGATGACTTTCACCAGGAAAACGAGGCCGCGTATGCGCAGATTAAAAACCCAACCCGGGAGCAGAATAGGATTGTTCAATATTGGGCCGATGGAATCGGTACTTATACGCCGCCGGGCCACTGGAATGCTATTGCAGCAGAAGATTTTATAAAACAGAATTACAGCGAAGTGCGGTGGGCAAGGAATATGGCTTTGCTTAATATGGTAGAAATGGATGCAGCAATAGTTTGCTGGAATACAAAGTTTTATTATTTCAATCCAAGGCCAACACAAATGATCCCATTGGTTAAGACATTAACGGGTATTCCTAATTTTCCATCATATATATCAGGGCATTCTACTTTTAGTGAGTCTGCAGCTACCATCCTAAGTCACATTATACCGGGCCATGCATCCAAATACGAGGCTATGTCGAATGAGGCCGCAATGTCAAGATTCATATCCGGGATACATACCAAACTGGATTGCGATAAAGGATTAGAAGTGGGAAGGAACGTTGGTAACTATGCCGTGCAAAGAGCTATGACAGATGGAGCAGAATAGGAATAGCTATAATTATTTTAATGATAATTATTGTAGAATTTACTATAATAAATACAAATGAAAATATTTTTGAAAACAGCGTTAACATTTTTTGTCCTGGGGTTTTACGCAAATTCCTGTTCATCGCGAGGTTCTAAAATTGCTAATATTATCGATACTACCCATAATGCGCCTAATGGTATTATACAGGGTAGTCCTGGTATTGTAAGATAGAAATAATATTTTTCGTAATCAGTGTTAATACGGCCCTGTAACTCTATTTACGGCGGCCTTTTTTGTCGGAAGTGGCTCATCTTTTTGCTCCATGTTTTCTTCAAAAGGGGTAACATGTGTATCCTCTTTCAAAATACCTTCATTGCCTTCCGCGTCATTATTTTGGCTCGGTTGTGCATTTTTCGTTTTGTTCACCAATTCCTGTAGATCCTGTTTCATTGCTTCCTGCTTTTATTTACAATACAAAGCAATCGCCTTGTTTATTTTACCTGACAGATCAAAGCTCAATCGCTTCTTTATTTTTTTTTCCTGGTTAATTTTTGTTCAAGGGTGTGTCAAAACCTCGTAAAATTAGTTTATTGGGCCTTACATAGTCCGTATTTGGTGCACGCTTTCTGGTGAGTCTTTTTGAATTATCTTGCATTTGCAATTGCTTTTTTGGGAAGTAAAACAGATATAGTAAAGGCTTAAGAGTTATTCAGCAAAACCTGATTAAAGAGGGAATAAAGTGGTTAATTATATAAACATATTGCCATCGTGTGTTTGTGGCAATTAATGTTTAAACTTTGATGTATGACTGAAGTAATAAATATTAGTGGTAAAGAACGTAATGCGGTCCCTGCAATAAAGGCTTCTTTGTTTTTTTATGGCGATGAAGGAAATCCGTTCCTTGCTCCCCGTGGTATGCATACTGCTAACGGAAAATTAATTGTTGCCGATACGGCTCAGAACCGGATTTTTATCTGGAATGAAATGCCCACGTCATTGTACAAAAAACCAGGTTTGGTATTGGGGCAGTTGCTTACAACCGATACGCAACGTAATTCTGGTGGCGAAGCCGATGCGTCTTCGTTGTTGTATCCATCTGGTGTATGGAGCGATGGCAATAAATTAATTGTTGCCGATGTATGGAATCACAGGGTATTAATATGGGATACATTTCCAACACAAAACGGGCAGCCTGCGGATGTAGTGGTTGGCCAGCCAACTATGCAAAATAATTTACCCAATGTTGACGGTGTTGGAAAAATTGCGACGGCTAGAAATTTATATTGGCCTTATGGTGTGTGGAGCGACGGGAAACATTTATGGATTGCGGATACGGGTAACCGTAGAGTTTTGTTTTACGAAAATATTCCAGTAACAAATTATGTCGCCGCAGATAAAGTAGTCGGTAAAAATAATTTTGATGAGAAAGATTATGAGAGCGATAACGCCGTGTGGCCCTACTCCACAAAGGTTTCGGAAGATGGCGTATTGGCAATAACCGATACGCAATATTATAGAATACTGATTTGGTATAAATGGGAAGATGCATTTGCAAAGACCGCAGATGTAATTATTGGCCAGCCCGACTTGCAGAGTTGTGGGCAAAATCAATATCGTTTAAAGCCTGCGGCTAATACATTGAACTGGTGTTATGATATGTAAATGCAAAATGAATCGATGTGGATAGCAGATACCGGTAATAAACGTATTGTATATTTTAAAAATATACCTGCAGAAAATAATTTACCGGCAAATAAAATTTATGGTAATATAAATTTTGAATCTATTGGTGAACACCTCGAGGTCGGAAGCCAACACAGCGAACGTATGTATTGGCCATTTGCCGTGAATGTAATGGACGATCAATTAATAGTTGCAGACACAGGTAATCACAGAATTATTTTTTATACCATTTAAAACAACAGATGTTTACATTCCCGCTCTTACTTACCATTTACGCAGGCTTTGTGCATGCATTTGAAGCAGATCATTTGCTGGCCGTTAGCAATATTGTATCTCAGCGTAACAATATGCGTTCGTCTATGAAGGACGGTATTTTCTGGGGACTCGGGCATACCTCCACGATTTTTTTTATCGGGATTTTGATGATCGTGTTTAAAGCGGGAATTTCTGATCAATACTTCCGTTATTTTGAATCATTGGTTGGCGTGATGCTGATAGCATTGGCCGTTTACCGCATGTTGAAGTTTTTTAAAGCCAGAAAAATTGTTATTCACGCACACCCGCATACGCATCACGGCGAACAACACAAACACCTGCATGTGCATATAGGTGAAAAACAACAGCATCAACACAAGCATTCACTCGCGTATGGTGTAGGGTTGGTCCATGGCCTTGCGGGCAGCGGGGCATTGATCTTAATCGCCATGTCACAAATGAAAAGCCCTGTTGATGGGTTGTTCTATCTTTTGATATTTGGTGGCGGCTGCATCATCGGGATGTTTGTTGCAGCGGGATTATTCAGCGTTCCTTTTTCAAAAAAATTAATCCAGGCGCAAATGCTGCAAAGTTTTTTAATTATCGTTACTTCGTTGCTATGCCTGTTGTATGGCGGGAAAGTAATTTATGATAACCTAATGGTTTAAAAATGACTGTTATGGAAACTTTACTGGAAGCATTACGGGTTTATGAAATAGAAGTTATTGCTATTGAAGGCAGCCATGTGAAGCTGCAAAATAATTACGAAGTAGAAGTTGAAAAAAATAAATTATACAAACTAATTGATGATGGATATATAGTAGCGCCCTTTAGCGATCTCAATGAATTGTGCCGGTTTATTCTTTTATAAAAAAGCAGCCTTAACTACTCTTGGGCGCTATTTCAATAGCTTTAGTTCTTTGATTATTTTCGCGTGTCAACCCGCAAAATTCCTGCTTTCGACGTTAACTTTATCAATAAATTATAAATCAACAAATAGTCCTGGTGAGATGTTCAGTGAAGACCCTGCAATCAATACTTTTAGCTGGCCGAATTCTGTTGACGACAGGGTTAACATCGACAGCCTAACGGCTATTAATTTTATAGAGTGACATTTGCAAAGCCGATTTACTAAGATGCAAAATACCGACATTCAACAAATGAAATTGTCAGACCTGGCAACACTTCACAAAATATGTTGTGAAGCATATAGTCAAAACTTCCATGATCATTGGGATGACGGCGGATTAGCAAATTATATGAACAAGGTTTTTGGGATTGAAACGCTAAGAAAAGAATTATCCGATAAAAAAATTCAATACTATGTTGCGTTCTTACATCACGAGCCGGTTGCCTTTATGAAACTAAATTTATTTTCAAATCTTCCGCATCTCGATGCCAAAACAGGAATGGAACTTGATAAGGTTTACATTTTACCACCGTTCAAAGGAATGAAAATCGGCAGGCTGTTGCTCAATGTAGCATTTGATATGGCAAAGCGTAACAAGAAAGAAATTTTATGGCTTTCAGTAATTGACACAAATAGAGAAGCCATTCGATTTTATAAGAAAATGGGCTTGCAGTTCCATAGCAAGACAGAACTTGATTATCCAAAATTTAAGCAAGACCTAAAAGGTATGTGGAGAATGTTTATTGAATTGGGCGAAATAAAGCCTTTGCCTGAGAAATAAACATAACGGCCAACAGTGGCAGGTACTTTTGCAATGTGTAGCACCACCAGGAAGTCGAAGTTTTTTTAAAAAGTTTTTCAGGTTTTATTCCTGGTGCCCGTTCAGCCTCTTGATGCACTTGGGATTGAAGTAACGAAGAAGAGAATAAGAAGTATTTTTATAATTAGTGTCTTTATACCTGCGTGGCGATCACTAATAAATTTTTTGCCTGAAGTAAGAAGCCACAAAGAAAATGCAAGAGTCATGTAAACACCTTGTCTCTGCGACGAATATCATGCCTCGTTAGTTAAAACTAAATCTCCTTTCTTTTCCTGTATTTTTTTAATCAACCAATCACACCATTCATCCATTCCATCGCCCTTATAACTGGATAGTAAGAATGTATCTATTTTGCTGTTCACTTCTTTGGCATCTTTAATAACCGCATCAACGGAAAAAGGTACATAAGGTAAAAGGTCTGTTTTGGTAACAACCATAATGTCCGTTGTTAAAAACATGCTTGGATATTTTTTTGGTTTATCATCGCCCTCGGTACAGGAGACTAATGTTACCCGGATATCTTCTCCCAAATCATAAGAAGCAGGGCAAACAAGGTTGCCGACATTTTCTATGAAAAGAATATCAATGTTATCAAAGTTCATACTGGGCAAAGCCTGTTGAATCATCTGCGCTTCCAAATGACAAATTCCCTGTGTTACTATTTGCAACGCCTGCACCCCTTGTTGCCGAATTCTTTCCGCGTCACGCTCTGTTTCAAGATCACCTTCCAACACAGCGATGTTAATTTTGCTTTTAAGTCTTTTGATGGTTTCTTCCAGCAAAGACGTTTTGCCACTACCGGGAGATGATACAAGGTTTAGCACCAGGATATTTTTTGCTTTCATATCTTCCCGTATCCTTTCGGCTATATAATCGTTGGCCTTTAAAAGATTTAATGAAACGTCATGAACTCTCAATGTCCCTACGGCTTTATTGGTTAATTTCTGCATAAGATGGTTCCTCTACAATGATTTTACTGATTAATAATTCCTTCCCTTCGGTTACGTTTGAAACCGGCTTGCCACACGATGGACAAACAAATATATATTTTTCAACTTTAAATTTTTCGCCACAGTTTTTGCATTCCGCCGACACCTCAATTAGTTCAATATATAACTCCGAATTCCGAAACGGCGTATCGTCCTTTATGAGTTGAAATACATTCTTCAGTATTTCAGGTTCAATACAGGCAAGCATTCCAACTTTAAGATGAATTTCCCGGATATTTTCAATTCCCTGGTTATCCAATTCAGTCTCGATGGTATTTAGTATACTTTGGCAAATAGATAATTCATGCATTCGATTGATTTTATCCCACTGCTAATGTAACGATTTCATTTTCTTCCAGCAAAGGAAAAGGTTCCAGGTATATTTCTTTGTTATCTGTACATACCCCGGCATGCCGAAGATCGAAACTGTGGCCAGTTATTGGTAAATGCTGTTAGTGCGAATAAAACAATCGGGAAAAGCCCCGCCAGCAATTCAATTTTCAAATTATTTAAACAGCTTTCATATTCAAATTGTACAGCAAAAATTTCAAAATAATTTTTTTTATTAGATATATTTATACATTCAAATTAACCAGGTTAAAAACTAAAAGTATGTGGATGAAATTAAAACCCAGAGGTTTCCTTGTATGTATTATTACCATTACGAGTTCATTAATTGTTAATGCGCAAAAACAAAATGCTTTTTACAATGTAAAAGATTTTGGCGCTTCAGGTGATGGCGTCACTATGGATGGTGTTGCCATCAATAAAGTAATTGACGATGCAGCCGCTGCCGGTGGTGGTACGGTTTATTTTCCCGCCGGAAATTACCTCAGCGGCTCCATTCGGCTTAAAAGTAATATTTGTTTATATATTGAACAGGGGGCTACATTAATTGCCGCTTCGGACTCGGCCGTATTTGATAAACCGGAGAAAAGTGTAAACGACATTTACCAGGATTACGGGCATAGTCACTGGCATAACAGTTTTATTTGGGGTGAAAATTTGCATGACGTTTCCATCATAGGTACGGGAACTATATGGGGAAAGGGTTTGGTAAGAAGTGGAAGAAACGGGGATGGAAAGCCCAACAAAGCGATCAGCCTTTTACTTTGTCGCAACGTTATAATAAGAGACATTTCAATTTTACATGGGGGATGGTTTGCTATATTGGCGACAGGCGTCGATAATCTTACGGTAGATAATTTGAAAGTAGACACAAACCGCGATGGGTTTGATATTGATTGTTGTAAAAACGTTCGTGTTTCCAATTGCTCCGTCAACTCGCCTTATGATGATGGTATTTGTTTAAAAAGTTCCTTTGGCCTGGGTTATGCGAAAGCTACAGAAAATGTTACCATCACCAATTGCCAGGTAAGTGGCTACGATGAAGGCACATTGTTAGATGGCACGTTTACAAGAACTGATACTAAAAACAGTGCGCCAACAGGAAGAATAAAATTTGGCACCGAATCAAATGGGGGGTTTAAGAATATAACGATTACCAATTGTGTATTTGAATACTGCCGCGGGCTTGCTTTGGAAACCGTTGATGGCGCATTGCTTGAGGATGTAACCATATCAAATATCACCATGCGTGATATCGGCAATGCCCCTATTTTCATTCGCCTCGGAGCAAGGATGAGAGGCCCTGACACCATACCAATAGGTACCTGTAGAAGAATTATTATCAGCAATATTGTCGCCTATAATGTTGACGATAAGCAGGGAGCACTTATAAGCGGTCTTCCGGGCCACGATATTGAAGACCTGCAAATGAGTAACATAAGAATTTACTATAAAGGAGGCGGCTCAAAAGACTCGGTAAACCGGGTGGTACCTGAATTTGAAAAAGGCTATCCTGAGCCCGGTAATTGGAAAGTAATGCCATCTTACGGTTTTTATATCCGGCATGTAAAGAATCTAAAAATGCACGACGTACAAGTAAGCTATATGAACGATGATTACCGGCCGCCCTTTATTTTAGATGATGTGAAGGGGGCGATTCTTTACGACATCCAGGCGGAAAAAACAGCAGGCACATCTTCATTTATTTTGAAAAACGTACAGGACATCGATATTTCGCATACTAAAGACGTAAAAGATGCCTTTATTAAAAATGCTGGCCGAAAAGATTTGTAATGACGCCTTTACAATTATTTTCAGATCATACAATATTATGGGGCCGATGTTTTTGTGAAAATATTTTTGAATAAAATACAACCTGTTGTATTGCCGGGATGAATTTATTGTAAATCATCTTTTGATAGGTTTACTGCTCAAAAAAAAGATATGTCATCTATAAAAAATCTGTTTCTTGTTGTAATTGCGGTGGGAACCCGCATATGTTCTTTTGGACAGGTTAATTTGCCAAAACAGTTTGATCGCTGGAGCATACAGGCTGGCGGAAGTATTGAATGGGATATTAAAGGGAGGTTGCCTCATGATGATCATATTGAAATGAGCGGCCAAAAAGTCTCTCTCTGGATGCAATATGGCGTTGACAGTAACGCTAAACCTTCTTTTGTACGGACAATGGTTTTTCCAACGTTCAGGCTATTACCGGTCAGTACTATTGCTTCAATGATGTATAACATTAATGATGATGACCTCCCACGAATTTTGATCGATGGCCGGTTGTTAAAAGCAGGAGTATATAATGCTGACGTGTCAACTGATATGCCAGAAAGAGCAATTCGTATTCGCCATAAAGGCATCATGGATGTGTATAGTGACATAGGCAAAGATGGTGCGTTGAAATTAAAGAGAACATTTTTTCCGTCGGTTGATAAACCAATGGCTATAGAAAAATTAGTATTTACCAACGCCGGTAAACAGCCGTTAAAAATTGAAATGGAATACATGTACAGGGAAGTAAGGACAGCCCCGGAACGCAGCAGTGGCGGGATTCACAGCTTTATAGTTTCTACCGTTAACGATGGATTGAAAACGGTTGAACCCGGCGATTCAGCGATGTTTGCCATTACCTACCAGGCGGTAAATAAAACCTCGGATATTATTAAAGCAAATGTGGAAGCGGAAGAAAATGCAAGAAAGAACAGGGTAACGCAAATACAGTCTTTACTGCAACTGGAAACACCTGATACGCTGTTAAACACCATGTTTGCCTTCGCCAAAATAAGGGCGACTGAAAGCATATACAACACCAAGGCAGGATTTATGCATGGCCCCGGTGGCCTGCGATATTATGCGGCAATATGGGCAAATGACCAAGCCGAATATATCAATCCTTTTTTTGCTTTTTTGGGTGATACCATTGGAATCAAATCAGCAATGAATTCGTATCGTTTGTTTGCCCGGTATATGAACCCTGGCTACCAACCGATTCCAAGTTCCATTATAGCGGAAGGCGACGACACATGGCAGGGAGCCGGGGACAGGGGAGACATGGCCATGATAGCCTATGGTGCCGGCAGGTATGCTTTAACGTTAGGCAATGTTGATTCTGCAAAGGTTTTGATGCCTTTAATAGAATGGTGCCTGGAATATTGTAAGCAGAAAATAAATGACGAGGGTGTAGTATGGAGTAATAAAGATGAACTTGAAGGAAGATTTCCTTCAGGCGATGCCAACCTGAATACTAGTTCTTTATATTATGATGCGTTAAGGTCGGCTGCTCTTTTAGTAAAGCAACTAGGCGGTCCTGCGAGTCAAATAAATAAATATGAACAGGAAGCAAAGCAGCTTCGGGCCAATATTGAAAAATATTTTGGCGCTACGGTGGAAGGCTTTAAAACCTATCGTTATTACAAAGGAAATGATACGTTGCGTGCCTGGATAACGACGCCATTAGTGATGGACATTTTTGACCGGAAGGACGGAACCATTGCTGCCTTGTTTTCTCCGCGCTTATGGACAGAAGACGGATTGGCTTCGCTTGCCGGTGATAAAACGTTTTGGGACCGCTCCACTTTATACGGACTGCGCGGCGTATTTGCGGCGGGTGAAACGGAGAAGGCATTTAAATTTCTGCAATATTATTCAGAAAGAAGATTGCTGGGCGGGCATGTGCCTTATGCAGTGGAAGCCTATCCTGAAGGTAATCAGCGCCATCTCTCGGCAGAAAGCGGATTGTATTGCCGCATTTATACTGAGGGTATGTTTGGTATGCGGCCTGCGGGCTTTAATTCATTTGATATAACCCCGCGCCTGCCCACAGCGTGGAACCACATGGCATTAAAAAATATCCATGCATTTCAAAACCAATTTGATCTTGAAGTGGCGAGAACTGGTAAAGATAGTGTAACGATTACCGTGAAAAAAGGCGATGAACAAAAATTATATGTCATTAAGGATGGGGCAACACAAAGGATTCAATTGTAAGTTTTTTACATAAGCAATAACACAGTAATGAACCGGAAGTATATAAGATTGTAGAAATTAAAAAAAAATGAAAAGGCCACGCTCTTTCTTCGGTCCACTCATTTTATTTCAACCGATAAGCAATGATTTTTTTCGCGTTAAACGTCGGCACGTATAGAATTCTTTTGGACTGGTCAAAACCTAAATCAGCCGTATTCATTTTTTCGGTATGAGAATCCAATAATGTTTCAACTTGCCCGTCAGCGGTAACGTAAAAAATATATCCAATCCACGAGGTTGCGATAAAATCCCCATTACCAACGGGTTCAATACCATCAATGGATTCAGGCACTTCTGCTATTTGGGTCACTTTCTTTTGCACGTTAACTTTTTTCAAAAATTTTCCTTCGGCAAAAACCAGGTACTCATTCATTGCTTTCAAACCATTGGCACCTTTTATATTATCAAGATAGAGCGAAGGAACATCCTTTTCTATACGCCATATTTTTCCCTGCTTAGAATCTGATACGTACACAATGCCCTTGCTGTCAACCGTTATATCATTTAGACCCGTAGCATCTTTAACAGGAATTTTCTTTTCAATTTCTCCTTTTTTCACATCGATTACAACTACATCGGAAATGTCTGCTGCGTAAATCCTGTTGTCGTACCTGCCCAGGCCTTTTGGTGCACTCAAACCAATGATCCACGTAGAGTCAAAATTGGTTCCATCAGTATTTATTTTGCCAACACCGCCCACTCCATCCGCATCCCAGGGGCTACCGTTGATCAATGAAACGTACAATAGGTTTTTTTTAAAATCGGGTAATATGGATTCCGGTACCGGAATGATCGATTCGGTTTCCCAAATTTTTTGAAGAGAATGTGTTTGCGCCCCGGTTTTTATTGTCAAAAAAATAGCAAGACCATAAATAACTATTTTCATAAAATGTGTTTTATAATACTGAGTTTGCAGCGGTATTCTGCTGAAATTAGCTGTATACCAAATCTATTCTTCATCAAATGTAAACCACCCGGCTCACATTAGGTAACGAAAAAATAATTAGATCGGTCGATTGGGCCAGCCCGATTCAATAAGGATAAAAGATTACCTGCGATTCTGCAGGAAAGCGGGATATCTGCAAATAAGAACAT
>JBDTOV010000040.1:0-36949 GCA_039933035.1 Ginsengibacter sp.
CAGGGAAAATAAAAGTGTTTTCAATTAACAGTATCAACAAGGAAAGCTGGATGAATAATAACATGTTGGGTGAGCATAAAGGCATACGGCACAACCAATATAATCACTATGTTTTCAATGAGGTGATCCCATTTATCAAAACGAGCACATCAGCCGAAACACCCATAATAATATCAGGGGCAAGTTTAGGAGCATTACATAGCATGAACCTGTTTCTAAAAAGACCCGATCTTATTAACGGCGTTATTGCCATGAGTGGGGTATACGATCTTCATGAGTACACTAAAGGTTTTAACGACGACCAGGTTTATTTTAATTCTCCTATGAACTATATGCCCGGCCTTACAGATGACTGGTATTTGAGTAACATTAGGAAAAGCCATCATATCCACATACTTTCCGGTAGCGGCGCTTATGAAGACCCGGGCGCGGCAGGCAGATTTGCAAAAGTATTATATGACAAAGGAATTAATTATGAACTGGATATTTGGGGAACGGATATGACACACGACTGGCCAACATGGAGAGATATGCTTCCTTATTACATTAAGTCGAGGTTTTAAATTGTAGTATTTAATGTGGTGACAAGTCCTTTTATAATTTACACCTTTCGTATATGTCTCCCAGCAGTAATTTTACATTTACCGATTCTAACATCACTTGATCATTCTGACCCGAAAATTCTTTCAATTGCCAAAGCCCCTCTTTATTAAAAGCGAACTGTTCTACATGAATGGATTCGGCTTCTACAAGAATATATTCTTTTAATGTTGGAATGGCCCGGCATAACATAAATTTTACTCCACGATCGTAATTCCGCGTGGAAGGCGAAAGTATTTCAATGATTGCAGTTGGATTCGTAGCTGAATTTTCATCTTCACCCGGAGCAATTATATCACCACAAATAACGGAAATATCCGGATAAGTAAATAAAGTATTCTCAGGAATGTGAATTCTCATATCACTGCCATAGGGCTGGCAGGTCCTCCCCTTTAGAGAAATATACAGAGATCCAATAATATTTATTGCAATAATATTATGCCTGTTGCCTGCACCCGACATGTCAAAAATTTCACCCTTGTAATACTCATGCTTTTCCACTGCTTCATTTTCCATTTGAAGGTATTCCTGTATGGAGTAAAACTTTTTATTATAAGCATGAGCCGGTTCTTTTATTTCCATATTTAAAGTTACAAAAGATATGTGCATTAAGTTAATCATGGTAATTGTTTTGTACTTGGCTTGTCTTTTGCAACAACCGCGGTTTGCTTTACATTTGTCCAATGGAAAAAAAATTATTTCTACTTGATGCGATGGCGCTTATTTATCGTGCATACTATGCGCTCATCCGAAGCCCGATTATTACGTCCAAAGGAAAAAATACCAATGCACAATTTGGCTTTACCAATACTTTGTATGATTTATTGAGCAAAGAAAAGCCAACGCATCTTGCGGTAGCATTTGATACCGTTGCACCTACAGAAAGGCATACTGATTTTGAAGCGTACAAGGCCAACAGGCAGGAAGCTCCGGAAGATTTAATTATTTCAATTCCTGATATAAAAAAGATAATTGAAGGTTTTAATTTACCGGTTGTTGAATGCGACGGGTATGAAGCTGATGACATTATTGGAGCTTTGGCTCAGCAGGCGGAAAAAGAAGGTTATGAAGTGTATATGGTAACGCCGGATAAAGATTTTGGGCAATTGGTTACGGATAAGATAAAGATTTACAAACCCGGATACCAGGGCGGAAAGGTTGAAATAATGGGAACTAAAGAGGTTTGCGAAAAATGGGGAATAAAAAACGTGAGCCAGGTGATTGATATTCTTGGACTGATGGGTGATGCTGCCGATAATATCCCCGGTATCGCAGGCATAGGTGAAAAAACTGCCGCGAAACTTCTAGCGCAATATGAAACGGTAGAAAATGTTTTGGCGGATGCAGAAAACATTAAAGGTGCATTAGGAGAAAAAATAAGGGCGGGAAAAGAGGCGGCTATCATGAGCAAAAAACTGGCAACAATTATTACTGAAGTTCCTTGCCAGTTTCATGAGGAAGACTTCAGGGTGAAAGCTTACAACACAGAAGTATTAAAAGATCTCTTTGCGGAATTTGAATTTAAAACTTTAGGCAAAAGAATTTTAGGTGATGAATACAACGTTTTTGTTGTAGAAAAGCAGGTAATACAAACTGATTTGTTTGGCAATGCCATGGAAGTACCCAGTCCCAAACCCTGGGAAGAAAAAATTATTAACGAAGAAAAGTCGGGGCTTGCGGCTGAAAAAAATATTGGTAATACACCACACAATTATTACCTGGTGGAAGGGGAAGTTGCCATTAATGACCTGGTCAGTAAATTAAAGGAACAAAAAGAAATTTCTTTCGATACCGAAACAACACATATTGATGCCAATGAAGCCGAATTGGTAGGATTAAGTTTTTCATTTAAAGATGCTGAAGGATATTATGTCCCTTGCCCGGATGATGAAGAGACGGCTATTCATACTCTAAATCATTTTAAGGAATTGTTTAATGATGAATCAAAAATATGGATAGGGCAAAATATAAAGTATGACTTACTCGTTCTGAAATGGTATGGTTTCGAAATAAAAGGAAACATATTTGATACCATGCTTGCGCATTACGTTATTGAAAGTGAAGGCAGGCGCAATATGGATTTGTTGAGTGCTCAATATCTTGGGTACCTCCCGGTTTCCATAACGGAATTGATTGGAAAAAAAGGAAAGGGCCAGGGCACCATGCGTGATGTTGATGTAGAAAAGGTGAAAGAATATGCCGTAGAAGATGCAGATATAACCCGCCAGCTAAAGCATGTATTTACACCCTGTTTAAAGGAAAAGCAGGTTGAAAAAGTCTTTAATGAAGTTGAAACGCCATTGGTAAAAGTGCTGGCTGATATGGAATACGAAGGGGTAAAGGTGGACATGAATTTTTTAAATGTTTACTCCAAAGAATTAGAATCGGAAGCCGCCAAATGTGAGAAAAGCGTCTATGAACAGGCCGGAATAAGGTTTAATCTTGCCTCTCCTAAACAGTTGGGCGAAGTACTATTTGAAAAAATGCAAATAGGCACCCAAACAAAGAAAACAAAAGGAGGTCAACATGCTACCGGCGAAGATGTGCTTTTAAAACTGGCAAAAGAAAATCCGATTGTTGAAAATATATTAAATTTCAGAGAGCTTACCAAATTGAAGTCAACGTATGTAGATGCTTTGCCGCAAATGGTAAATAAAAGAACACAGCGGGTGCATACCAGTTACGGGCAGGCAATAGCCGTTACAGGAAGGCTTAGCAGCAACAATCCTAACCTGCAGAATATTCCTGTAAGAACCGAAAGAGGACGGGAAATTCGTAAAGCATTTATACCGAGAGACAGCGATCATTTAATAATTTCTGCGGACTATTCACAGATTGAATTGCGTATAGTTGCCGGTATTAGTGGTGACCCCGCCATGTGTGAAGCATTTAAATCAGGAAAGGATATTCATACTGCTACTGCCGCAAAAGTTTTTAACGTAGAAGAAAGTGATGTTACAAAAGAAATGCGCTATAGAGCCAAGAGCGTAAACTTCGGAATTATTTATGGACAAGGCGCTTTTGGGTTGGCGGAAAATTTGGGTATATCCCGAACGGAAGCGAAGGAGATTATTGACAATTATAAAAAACAATTTGCCAACATTCAAAAATATATGGATGAAACCATCCAATTTTGCAAGACTAACGGGTATGTAGAAACGCTGATGGGCCGTAAGCGCTGGTTGAAAGATATTAACTCTTCCAATTTCACCGTTCGTGGCTATGCTGAACGCAATGCCATAAACTCTCCCATCCAGGGAACCGCTGCGGATATGATAAAACTGGCAATGATTAAGATTCATCATGAATTTAAAAAACAAAATTTCAAATCTAAAATGATCATGCAGGTGCATGACGAACTGGTTTTTGATGCGCATAAAAGTGAAATAGAAATAATAAAACCAATTATTATTGAGTGTATGCAGAATGCTTTGTTGCTTCCAAATGGAGTGCCCGCTGATGCAGAAATAGGTGTTGGAGAAAATTGGCTGGAGGCGCATTGATTGATACTGGCTCCGTTGAACTCATTAAAAGGTAAATTTGATTGTAAACCTGTGGAACAAGGTTAATTTTATCATCTTAAATTCACTCTATGGATAAACAAATAATTATACAACAACTTAAAAAGATAAAACCAATTCTTTCGGAAAAATATGGCATAACTGAATTAGCTTTATTTGGATCATACAGCAGAAATGAACAAACCGAAATAAGTGACATTGATATAATGGTAAATTATCAAAGGCCAATGGGGTTGAATTATTTTGATTTGGTTTATGAATTGGAAAGTATATTCAAAGAAAAGAAAATTCAGGTAGTGGCAAAGGCAGGTATTAAACCAAAATATTTCGATCGTATCAAACAAGATTTAATCTATGCCTAAAAGAGATGATGATTTATTAATATCTGACATGATCGATTGTTGCGTTAAAATAATGGATTATGTAAATGGAATGGACTATGCAAGTTTTATAAACGATAATAAAACGGTGGACGCCGTTATCAGAAATTTCGAGGTTTTAGGTGAGGCATGCAAATATATCTCCGGTACGATAAAATCAAATAATCCACATATCGAATGGAGAAAAATTGGTGATTTCAGGAATATTCTTATTCATGACTATTTCGGTATTAATTATGAAACACTTTGGAAAATAATTGTGGATGAGTTACCTGGCCAACTTGATTTTCTTCAGCAATTAAATGCTTTGAATTCTTAAATTCATCGTGAACTCTGCACGATCCTGACAAATTAATATTATACTTCTTATCCATTCTTTTTATTCCATTTCATATTGACCTTTTCAAAAAAGATTCTTTTATTTTTAAAAAACCTGGATTTAGACAGTAACCTGCCTGGAGAAGTCGAAGTAATGAATCCCTTTAAGCATAAGATTACGTTCAACCTCTGTGAGAAATTTTACACAAAATATTATAGTGATAATCGTCCACGTCATTTAATTCTTGGAATAAACCCCGGAAGATTTGGCGGCGGCCTTACCGGTATTCCTTTTACAGACCCTATTCGCCTGCAAAGTGTTTGCTCCATTGAAAATGATCTTCAAAAAAAACAGGAATTAAGCTCTGTTTTTATTTATGAAATGATACAGTCATTTGGAGGCCCGGAAATGTTCTATAGGTATTTTTACATTTCATCTATCTCACCATTAGGCTTTACCAGGCACAATAAAAATCTGAATTATTATGATGACAAACAACTGGAAACCCGCATTAAGAATTTTGTAATTGATTGTATGGAAAAGCAACTCCGTTTTGGCATTAATACTAAAGTGGCATTTTGCCTGGGCGAAGGAAAAAATTTTGCGTATCTATCAAAGCTAAATGCTGAAATGAATTTTTTTGACAAGATTGTTGCATTGCCTCATCCAAGATTTATTATGCAATACAAGCTTAAAAAGAAAGAAGAATATATTCAACGTTATCTTTGTGAATTGAAACCTGTAACCGTGTAAGAATGATGCCAACTTTAATATATTGTTATGATGCCTACTGTGGCTGGTGCTATGGATTTAGCGAAGTGATGAAAAAAATAAATTCTGAATATAAAAATAAATTAGAATTTGAGGTACTTTCAGGCGGAATGATACTACCGGAAGAACCGGTGCCTATAAGCACTACAGCCAAATATATCCTTGATGCTTACAAAAGAGTGGAAGAACTTACGGGCGCTAAATTTGGTGAAGACTATCTGTGGCACATTAAAAATCCGGGCGCGAGTGATTGGTTTCCCAATTCTGAAAAACCGGCCATAGCCTTATGTATTTTTAAAGAATATTTTCCGGAGCAGCAGGTAAGTTTTGCGTCTGATATGCAATATGCATTACACGTTGAAGGTCGCGACCTCACCGATGATGAAGCATACCGCCTTCTTTTGGAAAAATATAATATTCCTGCCGAAGAATTTTACGACAAACTCCGGGATGAAGAATATAAAGAACAGGCGTATTATGAATTTGCCTTGTGCAAACAATTAAACGTCTCAGGTTTTCCTGCTGTGTTTCTCCAGGTAAGTGATTTAAAATTTTACCAGTTGGCACAGGGCTTTACACCATTTGAAAGCATGGATGACCGAATAAAAAATGCATTAAAGGAAATAAAAACCGAATAGTTTTTTTAACCTTTCAGTCAACTTTTTTCTCAGCAGCTTCTGCGTTCTCAACAATATCACCGGATTTGGCAACAACATTATCAAGGATCTTTCTCCAGTCTTCTTTTTTCCTTAGTAAAAATTCAAGGTCCATACTGAAATGCTTAAACTCTTCTTTTTGCGCATTTTTCATTATGGCCTTTGCGTCTTTATCTTTTTCAACACTCATACGTTGCTCATACCAGTTAATAGCATCAGCTTCTTCAATGAGCCCGGTTATCATCCTGGCAAAAGTTCTTGTCTCCTGCGATAATTCACTTGCAGGTTCGTGATATTGTTCTGTTGGCATGCGTACAATTTTTTTAAATTAAAACATTAAACATACACCACAAAAGCAACGCCACTTTTTAGACCAAGATTGAAAATGAAAAATACACTGTATATAATTCAGGTGGATTTAATATTCCTTTACACTTTAACTTTTGCCAGTTTGGTTTGAATGAACAGTATGATGTGGGCGGCAATGAGAAGCTCACATACGATTTCTTTGACGATCATAGGATAGGGGATTTAGATTAAAAACTTTATTCCTGTTATTAACGGGAACGGGAGAAATTTATTTTGCAAACGGGCTTAGAAAATGAGCTAAATATAGATTCATTATAGTTTGATTAACAAAAAAAACTGCAGAAAACGTATTCCTGCAGGTAGATTTTTTTGATCATAAAATTTTAGAACCAGCTACCGGTCCACCGTTCATCGTACTTATTCCCCATCTTTCTCTTTCTTCTTGCCGCCTGAGCACGATGAATAAACATTGTCACCAGCATTAATGGCATAAACAGTAAAGTTAGCGGAGGAATACCTAACATAGAGATCCATTTGCCCCCAAATTGCCGGCGCATCGGACGACGCAGTCTTTCAGCAATCAAATACATGCTGGGTACGATTATTAAGGTCATAAAAAATGCGAATGCAAGGCCGAAAATGATTGTCCAGGAAAGTGGCTTCCAGAAAACAACGCTGTCTCCTCCGAAGAAAATATGCGGATTAAGTTCTGCAAACATGGTTACGAAATTAATATTGAAACCGACGGCTAATGGCATTAATGCGAGTATGGCTGCTAACGCAGTAAGCATCACAGGGATAATTCTCGTTTTACCTGCTTTAATTACTGCTTCCCGTGTTTTCATTCCACGGCCCCTGAGTTCATCGGCAAATTCAATCACCAATATTCCGTTTTTAACCACAATGCCTGCCAGGCCTACGATACCTATTCCCGTCATTACCACAGAAACAGTCATGCCTGTTATGCCAAAGCCCAACAATACCCCTATCACACTGAAAATAATTTCCGTAAGAATAATTACAGATTTACTTACCGAATTAAACTGGAGCACCAGTATAAATAGAATAAGCATCAGTGCAATCAGTAAAGCCTTCCCAAGGAAAGACGCTGTTTCAGCTTGTTGCGCTCCTTCACCAGTTTGGGTTATAATAACTCCGGGCGCAGTTTTGTTAAAATTATCTATGGCGGTTTTTATCCTGGTATTTACCTCCGTAGGTGTATAATCCGAAAGCACATTCGAAAATAAAGTAATAACACGTTTTACATTTTTTCGTTTAATACTACCGTAAGTACTGGTATAATCAACATCTACCAACGAACTAATGGGTATTTCTTTTATAGCTCCCTGCGCAGCCTGGTCCCTGAATACAATTTTCATATTCAGCAATTCCGAAAGGCTGTTTCGTTGCAATTCATTATTACGTATCTGGATTTTATATTCATCTTCACCATCCTTTATTTTTGATGCTTCTTTTCCAAATAATGCAGTACGGATTTGCTGACCAATCTGTGCGGTAGATACACCTGCTATCTGCGCACGCTCCCTGTCTATAGTAAGTGTTATTTCAGGATTCGTTAGGTCAACGTCCATCTTTAATTCTTCAACGCCCGGTATCTGCAGGCTGTCCAGATAATTTTTCAATGCCTTGGCAGTACTGGTAAGATTGTCAAAATTCTCACTGGCTATTTCAATATTTATCGGGGGATCAGTTGGAGGCCCGCCTGATTCCTGTGCAACCGAAATTTCTGCCCCGGGTATTCCTTTTACAGCAAGTCTTATAGAATCAAGGTAGGGTGCAGTTGCTACTCCTTTGCGTTTTTCAAATTCTACAAAAGAAACCTGCACCCTGCCTAAATTAGGCCTGGTACTACGATCTCCACTTGCCGGATCGGAAGCTCCGACTGCAACGTTTGAAATAATACTTTCAACTATCGGATTTGGCTTCCCCTGCGGGCCGTTAAGAACACGGGTTACCTTTTTCTCTAAATCATTCGTGATAGAGTCTGTATAATCCACGCTGGTGCCAACAGGCATTTTGAGATAAACATAAATGAAGTTAGGATCGCCCTTCGGGAAGAAAACAACCGGCACTTTCCTAAGAGTAAAAAACACCAATGAAATAATAAGTAAGCCAAAAGTACCCAGCAACAACCACACAGGTTTCCATCCCTTAAGTGCCCACCTTAATAATGTCTCATAGCGTTGCATAATTGCGGGCAATACTTTATTTTGAAATTTATGTATCCATCCATCAAACACATACCGGTTTAACACGACCAATAGTGAAAAGAATATAAGCAGGTTCCCTAAAAAAGTTACGTGCATTAAATCGAATAGAATTCCCGCACCTAACGGAACCCAAAAAGCAGGGCTTTTAAAAATAACTGACTTTCTTTTAACACCTTCGTCCTCGGGATGGTTCATAAAATCAACTGCAAAAACAGGATTCATTATAAAGGCAACTATTAACGATGCTGTAAGGGTAAAGATGAGCATTGTGGGTAAATAGACCATAAACTTGCCAATAATACCCGGCCAGAATAGTAATGGAAAAAACGGGGCCAGTGTAGTAAGTGTTCCTGCAAGTACAGGGATAAAAACCTCACCCGCAGCCATCTTCGCTGAGCGTACCGGTGAAAGCAATCCTTTATTTTCAAAAAAGATCCGGTGGGTATTTTCAATAACAACTATAGCATCATCCACAATAATTCCCAGCCCAAAAAGCAAGGCAAACAGCACAATGAAATTTAAAGTTACATGAGAGCCGACGATAATATCTGCCGCGGGCAAGAACAAAAATGCCACGAACATAGATAGTGGTACCGAGAGCGCCACAAAAAATGCGTTGGTAACACCCATGAAAAACATAAGAATCAAAAGCACCAGCACAAAGCCAATAATAATTGAATTGACGAGATCATTAAATGAAGTTCGCGTTGCACGGCTTTGATCACCGGTGATTATTATATTTAGATTTGAAGGCAAGATGTTGCCCTTCATCTCTTCAACGGTTTTCTTAACATCATCTGATGTCGCAATTAAATTTTCACCCGCACGCTTGATGATATTAAGTGTGACTACATTTTTTCCATTGAGGCGCGCATAACTTTCACTGGTTTTTACCGTATCTTTTATATTCGCAATATCTTTCAAATAAATGGGAGCGCCATTGGTATTGCGGATAATTAATTTTTCAATATCATACGCAGTTTTGAATTGTCCTTTAATTTGCAGGGTGCGTTTCATATTGCCCACATCCAGTAAACCTCCGGATATATCTACATTCTCACGCTGAACAGCATTGGAAATATCATCAAATGTGATCCCGGCATTTTGCATTTTAAAATTATCAACATTAATTTGGAATTCTCTTTCAGGTGCACCAACAATATCTACCCGTGTTAATTGAGAAAGCTCTTCCAATTTGTCTTTTGCATCATCAGCAAATTTTTTAAGGCTCATCATATTGTAATCTCCGCTAAGATTTACAAACATGATGGGTTGTTCGCTAAAACTTACTTCCTGTACATTGGGTTCGGCGGTAAGATCGGTGGGTAAATCTATTTTCGCTTTATCAACCGCATCTTTCGTTTTTTGAAGCGCTACTTCAGTTTTTACATCGGTACTGTATTCAACAATTATGGCAGAAAAGTCCTGGATAGAAGTACTGGTTATCTTGTTTATTTTAGCGCCGGTAATTCCTTTCAATTGTTTTTCAATAGGACGTGTTACCAGGTTTTCAATATCTTTTGGCGAATTACCTACATAAGTAGTTTGTATGTAGATCGTAGGAATGACAATATCAGGAAATTGTTCTTTGGGTAACGTAACAAACTGGAAAATACCTGCCATTGATACAAATAGTATCAACAGGTAAATAGAAGTCTTATTGCCAATGGCCCAACTGGTAGGTCCAAATTGTTTGAATTTTTCTTTTATATTTTCCTTTACACTCATAGAATTTATTCTTTTATCAAAAGCAGTTAAATAATTAAGCTTCAGTAGTGGTTATTAACTGGCCATCATATATTGCCTGGTAACCCTCAGTTATTAGTTGATCACCCGGTTGTAAGCCTTTTTTTATTTCAATTTGATCACCGGATAACTCACCGGTTTCCACTTCGCGTTTACGTGCGATCAATTTGCCATTTTCTTTAACGGCAACCAACACAAATTTTCCTTCTTCGTCTGTCTGAAGTGTGTTTACATTAATAACGATTGTGCTTGGAACGGAGTAATCGAGAATTTTTACTACAGCGACCTGGTTAGGTCTTAAGTTTAAGCCTGAAGGCACTTTTGCCTCTGCAGTAAAGCCCCGGGAATTGGCCCCGATAGATTGGCTTAGGAAAGAAATAGTACTGGCGAAAGATTTATTTACGTCAGGAATCTCTATTTCTACCTTTGAACCCTTACTTACCTGTCCTGCATAATTTTCAGGAATGGTTACAGTAATTTTCAGATCAGAATTGTTTACAATTTTTATATAGCCGCCTGAAAGGGGATTCCCATTAAAAGTTTCACCTACATGAGCAGTAACTTCATCTACCACACCATTTACATTGCTATAAACATTACTCTGGTTTGCCTGGGCCTGTGCGGTATTTACATTGGCCTGGATTGTTTTTAATTGATTTTCCAGTGATTCTACATTTGTCTTGTCCTGTAACAATTGCACTTCAGTGCCAATGTGCTGATCCCAAAGATTTTTTCGTCTATCATAAACTGACCTGGCAAGGTCAAGTTGTGCCTTAACACTTCCGAGTTGTTGTTTTACGGCAAGTACACTTTGTGTGGCAACTGCATCGTCAAGCCTTATTATAAGCTGGCCTTTCTTAATTTTGTCACCCTGTTTTACATAGATGGCCTTTATTTGCCCGCCCTGGCCTGTCGATGTTATGTAAGAAATACTTTTATTATCTACATTACCCTGCAAGGTTAAATAGTGCTTAAACTCTTCGTTGGCAATGGGTGTAAGCGCCACGAGTTTTGGCTTTTGCTGTGCCGCAGCGCTGGTATCAAGTTTAGCAATATCTTTTTCTAAAGCGGCAATCTGATCATCAAGTTTCGACTTGTCAGTTTTGAGCTTTTCAAGCTGAGCTTTTTTATCGCTCAATGGTCCGTCTTTTTTAGTTGTGTCTCCGCATGATGAGGCGAGGGCCATAAATAATATCATCAAACTTAGTCTTGTTATTTTTTGCATGGTATTTTAATTATGTAACGAGTTGAGTTTTAGTTTTTAAAGTTTTCCGGCTGCTTGTAAGTAATCAATTTTTGCAATTATTGCGTCGTACAGGGAACTGTAATAATTATTCTGAGCAGTTATCAAGTCTGTTTGCGCAGTATTAATTTCCTGGTTGCTGCCAAGACCCTGGTCGTATTTTAATTTGGTTGTGTTGTAAACATTTTGAGCCAGATCTATGTTTTTCTTTTGGCTATCCATTGTTACCAGGGCTGACTTCATGTTGATTCTCGATTGTGCAACATCGTTATCTATTGATGATTTAAACTGATCGAGGTTATTGTTGGTTTTTAATAGATTGAGTTTTGCTTCTGCAATTTTTGCATTAGTAGCACCTCCTTCAAATATGGGTATATTTAACCTCAGGGCTACAAATGACGAAGCAAAATAGGGGCCTTTGAAGAAATTAAATTGATTGCGTTGTGCGCTCTGGCTGTAATTGGCTTCAAAAGAAAGCGTAGGTATTTTGCTTAACTTATATCTTCTTACATTGAACTGCCCAAGTGTAATTGCCGATTCTAATTGCTGATATTCTTTTCTGTCCTCATAATTGTAAGCTTCATCGAGAATGCCCGATTTTAATTCCTCATCAGATAAAGTATCGGTAAGGACCAGGCTGACTTTTTGCGGCATGTTCATCAGAAATTTTAAGCCTGCAATACCTGCATCAATCTGGTTCTGGGATTTTAATTTTTGTGTTTCCAAATTATTAAGCTGTACCTGTACTTTGTCTACGTCAAGTTTTTCAGCAAATCCATTTTTATAAATCTCTTTTGTATCGTGAAGTAATTTTTCATAATTATCAATGTTAGCGTTGATAGTTCCAATTTGCTTTTGCCCTACCACTAATTGATAATAAATTTTATAGACATTGGCTTTAATTTGTTCTTTGGTAACCTCGGCAGCAAGTTGCGCATTATGGATGGTTTCTTTTCTTGCCATCAGGCCAACAAAAACTTGTCCGTCAAATAGTAGCTGCTTAAGATCCACACCACCTATTACGGCATATTTAGCGCCAAAAGCCGCATTTATTAATCCAAAATCACCAGGTGCAACAATGGGATTTCCATTACCATCTTTTACATTATTTGCGGTTAGAACTCCATAAGTACCCTGGGCAATAAAGTTTGGAAAACTTTGAACAGCCACATTGGGGTTGTAAGTAAAACTTCCGCTTCCTGTTATTTGTGGTAAGGCTGCAGCGGTAACTTCTTTATTGGTCTGCTTTTGCAATTCTATATCAAGCAGCGCATTTTTTACCTGCACCGCATTTTTCAACGCATAATCCACAGCCTGCTTTGCACTGAATTCATTGATGGATGGCGCATTGGCTTGCTGGGCGTTGGCCGTAAAGCCTGCCCCGCAAAGCAAAAAGCTAATAATTATTTCTAAAATCCTGTTTGTTTTCATTGTACTGCTGTTTTGTTCAATCTTTCTTTTTGATATTTCAATATTAATTTATAGCCTTTCATACTTGCTATTCCAAACAAGAAGTATTCAATCAATTGCTGGTGAAGCATTACCATTGAAAATTTATTTTTTGGAAACAATTGTTCGTCAAAAGGTAGCATCATTGTTTCGAGCCTGACTTTAGCGACAATATCAATATTAATTTCAGGACGGTATAATTCTTCCCGTATGCCCCTTTCTATATTGTCCTTCACCAATTCAAAGAGATATTTATATTTGTACTCTTTAAATTTCTTATAGGTAGCAGGATAGTTTCTTTCAATATCGAAAAGTATCGACGGATTCATATTATCAAAGATTACCTGTAACATATCCAGGGCCTGGAAAATTTCATCTACGGCATTATGAGAATTTGTTTTGTAGCTTTGGCAACAATCTTTATTAAACCGGAGCATGTCAACAATTACTTCGTCTACCAATTCATTTTTATCAGAAAACGAATGATAAATTGTTTTTTTGGAAACGCCAAGCTGGTTGGCGATCTCGTCCATTGTTACTGATTTTATACCATACCTCCGGTAAAGTTCATCTGCTTTTTGCTTTATTCTTTCTTTTACTTCCATCGGGACGCAAAACTAAGGAAACTTTTTATGTTGCCAAAGTTTCCACATATTATTTTTTGACCAGCCCGTAAATTTTCAGGATGAGCGGTACAAAACCTATCTTTAATTTTTAATTTTAGATGCTATGCCCAAATCTGTAAGATACCAGAAGTTAATTCAATACTTCCTCCAGGGACTGCTTATTTTAGGCCCTGTTTCCATTACTGTATACTTTATTTATGAAATTTTTGATAAAATTGATAACATTCTCCGCCCGGTAATAAATATCCCGGGAATTGGCTTTGTTACTATAATTGGCTTTATTATTCTCACCGGTTATTTAAGTTCTTTTTTTGTAATGAGCCGAATTTTATCCATTTTAGATAAATTCCTTGAAAAAACACCTGGTATTAAACTCTTTTATTCTTTTATTAAAGATTTTTTTGAGGCATTTGCCGGAAACAAAAAAAAATTTACCAAAAGTGTATTGGCCAATGTCGATGATACGGATATATGGCGGGTCGGATTCATTACCCAGGAAGATATGAGCGGTTTCGGCATGGAAAATTATGTAGCGGTTTACCTCCCGATGGCCTATTCGGTAGCAGGAAATGTTTATATCGTTCCAAAAGAAAAAGTAAGGCCCATAACTAATATCAGCGCCGCACAATCCATGAAGTTTGCCGTTAGCGGTGGCGTTACGGAAATGATAAATGAATCGCCCGATGATCCGTTATCCGGGTCTGTTATTATATAACTGAAGTAGTAGAATTGAAAAAAATTATCTTCATAACCTGCCTTGTTTTGATAACTTCTGAAAGTTATTGCTGGGGATTTTACGCGCATAAAAAAATAAACTACCTCGCTGTTTTTATGCTACCTCCGCAAATGATGATTTTGTATAAACCTAATATCGATTTTATAAGTGAGCATGCTGTGGATCCGGATAAAAGGAGATATGCCGTAGCAGCAGAGGGCCCAAGACATTATATTGATATTGACTATTACGGAAAGTATCCCTACCGTGAATTGCCGCACGAATGGAAAGATGCCGTTGCGAAATATGGTGAGGACACGTTACTTGCCAATGGCATTGTACCCTGGCACATTCCAATAATGCTGAACAGGTTAACAAAAGCTTTTAAGGATAAAAACTTCGCTTCGATTATGAAGAACAGTGCCGAGATCGCCCATTACATCGCAGATGCACATGTACCATTGCACGCAAGCAGCAATCACAATGGACAGTTGACCAATCAAAAAGGTATTCATGGTTTTTGGGAAAGCCGTATTCCCGAATTACTTGCTGATAAACAATTTGATTTTTTTATTGGTAAGGCGGCCTATATTAAAAACCCGAATTCTTTTACCTGGGATCGTGTATTAGAAAGCGGGAGAGAAGCAGATTCCGTTTTACGTATTGAAAAAGAACTGTCACTCCGGTTTCCGGCAGATAAAAAATACGCATTTGAAAAAAGAAACAATAGCATCACCAGGCAATATTCTTCCGGCTATACCATTGCCTATAATAACAGGCTGAACGGCATGGTAGAGCGACGGATGCGACAAGCCATATATGCAGTGGCATCTTTCTGGTTCACGGCATGGGTAAATGCCGGCCAACCGGACCTGTCAACCTTAGTATCCCAGTCATTTTCTGAAAGCGAGCTCGAAGCGTTTGAGGACCTTAATGAAAAATGGCAAAGCGGAAAAATTAATGGAAGAGAAGAGTAACCATAGGATGGAAGGTTTTAATTTTCTTACATTTGCAGCCTAATTTTTTATTTCATGAACACAGTTACCCGTGACATTTCAACTAAAAATAAAATAGTTCATAATTTCAATGGAGGCCCATCCATTCTTCCAAAAATCGTATTTGAACAAGCATCCCGGGCCATACTGGATTATAACTGTACAGGCTTATCCATCCTGGAAATGGGACACAGAACCAGCGAATTCCAGGCAATAATGGATGAAGCAAGGTCATTGGTAAAGGAACTCATGAAGCTGGATGATGACCATGAAGTTTTGTTTTTGCATGGAGGCGCTTCCACGCAGTTTATGCAGGTACCTATGAACCTGCTTAATGAAAAAGAAACTGCTGCTTATGCTGACACCGGGGTATGGAGTACGAAAGCAATAAAGGAAGCAAAGCTTTTCGGAAATGTAGATATAGTATGTAGTTCAAAGGAGGCTAATTACAGTTTTATACCAAAAGATTTTGCCGTGCCTAATGATGCGAAATATTTTCATATTACCACCAACAATACCATTTATGGCACACAGTGGCAAACCATACCGGATGTAAGTATGCCATTGGTTGCGGATATGTGCAGCGATATTTTCAGCAGGCAGCGCGATTTCAACTCGTTTGGACTTATATATGCAGGCGCTCAAAAAAATATGGGGCCGGCCGGCGTGAATCTTGTCGTGGTAAATAAGAATATTCTTGGGAAAGTGAAGCGTGCGTTGCCAACCATTATGGATTACCGCAATCATATAAAAGAAGGCAGCATGTTAAATACACCACCCGTGTTTGCGGTATATGTATCCCTGCTCACGCTTCAATGGCTTCAGCAACTGGGAGGTATAGACGCGATTGAAAAGGTTAATAATGAAAAAGCGGATTTGCTATACCATGCAATTGACAACAGCGGGCTTTTTAAATCTACTGCCGCGCAGGAATACCGGAGTAAAATGAATGTGTGCTTTGTAATGAAAGTACCGGTATTGGAAAAACAATTTCTTGCTTATGCTGAACAACAGGGAATTTACGGAATAAAGGGGCATCGTTCTGTTGGAGGCTTTAGGGCTTCTCTTTATAATGCATTACCGTTGGACAGCGTTGCTTATCTTATTAATGTAATGAATGAATTTGAGAAGAATTCCTGACAGGCTATTTATTCAATCGGCTCTTAAAATCGGACCCGGCCAATTGCAAATCCAATTTCATATACCAGGTTATGTAAAATCACAGCCACTACGGATCAAAAAAATAATATGCCCTTATTTTCTTCTATATAATTCCCGGGTAAACAGATCACAGATTATTTTGATCCCTGGTAGAAAAATAACTAAAATAAAAATACCACAATTCAAAATCACCTTTGATTGTATATATTTGCACCCCTTTCAAAAAATTATTAGGCTATAGGCTACAATCCAGATAATCATGATTTCCATTTCCCCTTTTAAAGCATTACGACCTGAGGCGCAGTTTGCGAAACAGGTAGCGTCCCGCCCTTATGATGTGCTCAACAGCAAAGAAGCCAAAGTAGAAGCTGAGGGAAATCCATATTCTTTTTTACACATTACCAAAAGCGAAATTGATCTTCCTCCAAACGTGGATATTCATAGCCCGGAAGTTTACTTAAAAGCAAAAGAAAACCTGGATGCATTTATAAGCCGCCCTGTACTTTTTAACGAGAGCAAACCCTGCTATTATATTTATCAACTTGTGATGAATGATAAAAGCCAGACAGGACTTGTGTGCTGCAGCTCAGTAGAAGATTATGAAAATGGCCTTATAAAAAAACATGAATTCACCCGGCCGGAAAAAGAGCAGGATCGCATAGCTCATATCAAAACGACCAGGGCACAAACCGGCAATGTATTCCTTGCATTCAGGGATGTGAATGAAATAAATGAAATTATTGAAAAATGGAAAGGTGAAAAAAGTCCTGTTTACAATTTTACATCGGAAGATTTAGTACAACATTCTGTCTGGGTTGTAAGCGATGAAAAAATAATTGAGCAGATTACAGAAATATTTAAAACAAAAGTTCCCTGCACTTATATAGCCGATGGCCATCACCGGGCTGCTTCAGCCTCCAAAGTAAAAGACGAATTACCCACCAATAAAGAAGCCGGTTATTTTCTTACTACCTTATTCCCTGCTGAGCAGTTGCACATTATGGATTATAACAGGATAGTATCAGATTTAAACGGTTTATCGAAAGAAGAATTTTTGGAGAGAGTTAATAAAAATTTTTCTATAGAAAATTTAAAAGAGTCATATGCGCCAAAAGATCCGCATAATTTTGGAATGTACCTGGATCGCAAATGGTATAAATTAACTGCCTTAGATGGTACCTTTTCAACAGACCCTATTGGCATACTTGATATTACCATTTTACAAAATAATTTACTGGAACCTGTGTTGGGTATAAAAGACCAGCGTACTGATAAAAGAATTGATTTTGTTGGTGGGATAAGAGGCATTAAAGAGCTGGAAAAAAAAGTAAACAGGAAGGAATGGGCAGTCGCCTTTAGCCTGTATCCTGTAAGTATCCAACAGTTATTTGATATCGCAGACAGCAATAATGTAATGCCTCCGAAAAGCACATGGTTTGAGCCTAAACTCAGAGACGGCTTATTTACACATTTAATTTCCTGAAAACTTAATTACAAGAGAATCATAATTTCTACTTAAGTAAGGCCAGTCGTGAAACTATTTTTTATCTTTATCACATGAAAAAAATTCTGCTGGTATGCGGCTCTTGTATTTTATCTGCGATCGTATTTTCCCAATCTGATGATGTTGACAAATTACACGAAAATGCAAAAGCATTTATGCGCCAGGGTGATTATGCGAATGCTTCGCTTATCCTGGTAAGGGCGCTATCCCAGGTACCTGATAATATTGAAATCGCAAAAGATCTTGCCTTTGATTATTACCTGCAGAAGGAAAATGAGAAAGCTTTGGATGTTATTAAACCTTTTTTAGAAAAAGATAATCCGGACGATCAAACCTACCAGATCGGGGGCACTATTTACCGGGCTTTGGGACAGCAAAAAGATGCAGAAAAATTATACAAAAAGGCCATAAAAACGTATCCCCGCAGCGGATCATTATATAATGATTATGGTGAAATGCTATGGAGCCAGCACGACTATAATGCCATAAAATTATGGGAAAAAGGCATCGAGCAGGACCCATCATATGGCGGTAACTATTACAATGCCTGCAAGTATTATTTCCTTTCCACCGATAAAATATGGTGTGTCATTTATGGAGAAATATTTATGAACATCGAATCGTTTACTTCCCGTACTGCCGAAATCAAAAACATTTTACTGGATGGATATAAAAAGCTTTTTGCTGAGGCAGATCTGCTCAGCAATGTGAAAGACAAAAACGATTTCGAGATGGCATTTTTAACCACGATGAACAAACAAAATAGCGTAGTCGTAAATGGGTTGAATGCGGAAACTCTTACGATGATCAGGACAAGATTTATTCTTGACTGGGACCAATCTTATGCGAAAAAGTTCCCCTTCAGTCTTTTTGATAAACAGGAACAATATTTACAAGACGGGCTTTTTCCTGCATATAATCAATGGATATTTGGAGCAGCTCAAAATCTTGCTAATTATCAGAACTGGATCAGTACCCATGCTGAAGAATATGCCGCCTTTACCAAATTCCAGGAAGGGAGAATCTTTAAAGTACCCTATGAACAATATTATCACTAAAACATTCCTGCAGGGTTATCCTATGTAAGATATTTTCTTCTGCGCATTATATCTCTTTATTTGTTTAATTTAGAATTTGATCAGTTTCTGCCAGTAATTGTAAGCGGCAGACTTGTACAGTTGAATAAAACTTTTTCATTATGACTGAACCCACGCGATTGTTTGATTGTATTGAATGGCATTTACAAAAATCGGCTTCCCGCACCATGCTGGCTGCGAAAGAAAATGGCCTCTGGAAAGAATATGCAGTCCGGGAAGTTTCCGAAATCGTAAATAAACTAAGTGCCGGCCTGTTACAGATGGGAATCAGCAACGGGGACAACACGCCGGAAGGGAGAGATAAAGTTGCTGTGATCGCAAAAAACCGGCCTGAATGGCTGATGCTGGATATGGCGGTACAACAAATTGGGGCTGTGCTAACACCTGTTTATCCCACTATCAATGAACAGGAACTCCAATTTATTTTGCAGGATGCAAGAGTAAAAATAATTTTTGTTAATGATCATCATTTATTCGAAAAAGTAAACAGTATTAAATCAAATCTGCCTTATTTAAAAGAAATATTTTCTTTTGATAAAACGGACGATGCAAAACATTGGACAGAAATTTTATCTGAAAATGAAAATTATTTAAAAGAAGTAAAAGCGAAATCGAATCAAATAAATAACGAAGATCTTGCTACTATAATTTATACCTCCGGAACTACCGGTAAGCCAAAGGGTGTAATGCTATCACATAAAAATATTCTTAGCAACGTAATGGATAGCCTGCCTTGCTTTCCGCCCGGTGATAATTTTAAAGCACTGAGCTTTCTACCGCTGAATCATATTTTTGAACGCATGGTGAGCTACCTCTATTTGTATAAAGGAACTCCTATTTACTACGCAGAAAGCATGGAATCCATCGCTGACAATTTAAAAGAAGTGAAGCCTAACCTTTTTACAACGGTACCAAGGCTACTTGAAAAAGTGTATGAAAAAATTATGCAGAAGGGTGACGAACTTTCAGGCATCAAAAGAAAATTATTTTTTTGGGCGCATGGTCTTGCAGAAAAATTTGAGATCAATAAAAACCAGGGATTTCTTTACAATTGTCAACTTTCTATTGCCAATAAAATTATTTTTAATAAATGGCGCGAGGCACTTGGAAATGAAATTACATGCATCATAAGTGGTGGTGCGGCCTGCCAGGTAAGGCTTATACGCATTTTTACCGCTGCTAAAATTCCGGTTATGGAAGGCTATGGCCTAACCGAAACTTCGCCGGTAATAAGCGTAAATAGCTTTGACGAAAAAAAAAGAATGTTTGGCACAGTTGGCACGTTAATAAGAAATGTCCAGGTAAAAATTGCAAAGGACGGCGAAATATTATGCAAGGGACCTAACGTAATGATTGGATATTATAAACAGCCCGATCTTACAGCAGAATCCATGGAAGATGGATGGTACAAAACCGGGGATATAGGTATGATGATCAATGACACCTTTTTGAAGATAACCGATCGGAAAAAAGAAATGTTCAAAACAAGTGGCGGCAAATATGTTGCACCTGTTGTGGTTGAGAATAAGTTAAAAGAATCGCCGTACGTAGAACATATTATCGTTATTGGGGCTGATGAAAAATATGTAGGCGCCCTGATAGTCCCATCGTTCACTAACGTAAAAGAATGGGCCAGCCAGCATAATATTGAATTTACCAGTAGTGAGGAAATGGTACAGAATGTAAGGGTAAAAGAATTGTTTAAAAGCCAGGTGGAGCATTATAACCGGCAATTTAATAATGTGGAACAAATAAAAAAATTCGAGTTGCTGCCCCACGAATGGAGTATTGAAACCGGGGAAATGACGCCCAAGTTAAGCCTCAAAAGAAAAGTGATTATGGAAAAATATAAAGACGCTGTGAGAAGAATTTATAATTAAACTGCAAAGGCGATTGATTGATAAATCAATCCACAAAAATTTGTTGCTCTTCTCTTTCTTCAACAGGTATTTTTCTTATAAAATCATCGTACCCATCATTACTATGATCGCTGTAAACTCCGTAGGCATCCAGGCTGTAACCAATCATTCCATCGTTAGCTTCTAATAAATAAATAATGGCAGAATCAGAAGGATCCGATTCACCCTCGAACCGGTAAGTACGGATGATTTTTAAATCGCCAGGTTGGTAATATTTGTTGTTCCCTGCTGTAAATCCTTCCGGTGTTACCTGGAACTCATTGTCAAACTTTTTCACACGAAGTTTTTCCAAAACGGAAGATATAGTTGTCATTTCTGTTTTTTGATCAATGGCCATAAAATGAGAGTTAAAGTTTATTAAATGATCATGACAAATTCTATACCTGATTTGGGAGTAGTGGAAAATAACCAATGGTTAGTTACTGGTAGCGATTTCTATTCAATCCTTACCACGCACTTTTAAAGTGATTGATAAATTTTTATTTTATTGTAAAGTGTCTTCCTGTCAATTTTTAATATTTCCGCAGCACGGGTTTTATTAAAATTTACTTCTTTTAGTACATTCATAATAGTATCATATTCCGCTTTGGCGGCGGCATCTTTCAGGTCAAGGTCTTTAAATTGAATATTATCTGCTGTAATGGGACTATTGGACGTTTCCTGCGACCGATGCTGAATATCCGCATTCGTAATTTCCCACGGCAACACCTTTGAATTGATTTTGCCTGAAGGAGTAAGCAAAACGGCCCGGCGTACGACATTCCGGAATTCTCTCAGGTTTCCTGGCCACTTATAATTGAAAAACATTTCCAAAACATCATCTTCATAACCCTCTATATTTTTATTCAGTTCCAGGTTAGTTTTATCAAGAAAAAAATCGGCAAACAATGGAATATCTCCTTTTCTCTCACGTAAAGGGGGAAGGTTAATAGAAAATTCATTGAACCGGTGGTAAAGATCTTCCCTGAAATTACCTTTTTTATACGCTTCCTGCAGGTTCTCATTTGATGCTACGATGATTCTTACATCTACATCCATTTCCCTGGTACCACCTACTCTTTTAAATTTTCTTTCCTGTATAACGCGTAATAGCGCAGCCTGAATTTCAGGAGAAAGGTTGGCGACTTCATCAAGAAATAATGTGCCTCCATTGGCAAGTTCGAAATGTCCTTCTTTATCGGCAATTGCACCGGTAAAGGCGCCTTTTACATGACCGAAAAGTTCGCTGCCTGCAAGTTCCTTTGAAAGCGTGCCGCAGTCCATGGCGACGAAAGGTTTGTTGCGCCGGTTACTGGTTTCGTGGATTGTTTTTGCAATTACTTCTTTACCTGTTCCGCTTTCACCATATAGAATAATGCTGTAATTGGTACCGGCTACAATTTCAATCTGTGAATACACCCGGGCTGTTTCACCATCCTGGCCTATTAAAAATTCTTTGTTGGCAGATATTACGTACGGTCGCCTGTTCTTCGGAACCTTAGCATTTACTGAAGGTGTGATAAGTTCTGATGATGGGGTGGCCAGCGCTTTTTCAATTACATTAATAACCTCATCGGGAATCAGGGGTTTTGTTATATAATCAAAAGCGCCCATCTTAATAACATCCACGGCGGTTTTAATGTCGGAATATCCCGTTATGATGATAACGATCGTTTCTGGTTTCGCTTCTTTTATTTTTAAAAGAACTTCTCTCCCATCGCGGTCTCCCAGCCTGAAATCGCAAAGAACAATATCAAAATGTTCTTCGTTGAACCTCGCAAGGCCCTTTGCCCCATTTAATGCTACTTCCGGCTCAAAGCCTCTTTTATTCAAAAAACGGCTAAGTAAAGTACACATATCAAGGTCATCATCAATAATGAGGATTTTTTTCTTCATAACAGTTTAAAAAACTTATTAAGTTAATAACACAATTTGATTTTTTGCAAAGTTAACTTAAATCTTTGTTTTTAAGTTCAGGATTTGGTACCGTTCTTTCTTCAATCGTAATCCATTCAGCATATTCACTCGGCTGAATTCTTCTACCATACAAATTTGCATGCACTTTTGTAAATTCAGCACCAAGATACAAAATGATAGCACTATAATAAACCCATACCATGATAATGATAATAGAACCGGCTGCACCGTATAAAGTGGTGAGATTACTTTTGCCAAGATAAAAACCAATCCCCAGTTTCCCTAATGAAAAGAATACCGCCGTGATGAACCCTCCAAACAGAACGTCTTTCCATCTTATTTTAGCATCAGGTAATAATTTAAACATTAGCGTAAATAAGAATGCGGCTACCACGAAAGAAAGAACAGCCTCGGTGGTTTCGATAAAATAAACACTAAAATGATGAATATACCTGCCTAAAAATTTTCCAAAAGCCGAGATGATTGCATTTAAAATAAGTGACACGATCATGATAAACCCAAGACTTAAAATGAGCGAAAACGAAAGCAACCTTGTTAAAATAAGCTTCCACCATATTTTCTTTGCTTTTACGCGTAAACCCCATATTTTATTAAGCGAATCCTGAACTTCACCGAAAATACTTGTAGCGCCAATGAGCAACACAATGATACTTACCAGGCTTGCAAAAAAATTGTTCCCGGTAAGGTGAATATTTTTTATAATGTCCTGGATTTGCACAGCGGCTGCGCTGCCGACCAATCCGTTTAATTGTTCATATACCTGGCCTTTCACTGCTTCTTTTCCGAAAAAAACTCCGGAAAGTGTAGAAATGATTACCAGGAGGGGCGCTATAGAAAATACCGTATAGTATGCAAGCGCAGCACTGTATTTTAAGATATTATCTGCCGAAAATTCTTTGAATACCTGTTTTATGTACGAAAAAATATTTAATACTTTTTTCTTCATATCCTTTCGTCAATATTTATAGGTTACAGGAATAAAGTTAAATAAAGAAGTTTAGCATCAAAGAAAAACATAAAATATTTTTAATATATGCTGTTTGAAGAGTAATTTATTTGGGAAAGATCCCCTGCAACGATAATAGTTTCCGTAAATATACCATCCCTCAAAAGCAGTATTGGCCGGTTAATTGTCTTATTTATGATAAGCGTGAATTAAATAATCAACAAAAAAAGGGAATATTAAAAAATAATTAGTGGAGGAAAGAAAAATATCCATAAAAGGAACGGTAATGATTATTGAGGATGAAAAAGATCTTTGCTATTTGTTATCAGCGGTGCTCAGGCGCAATAATCTACAGACTGCCTGTGCCGGTTCTATACGGGAAGCTAAGAAAAAGATGCAGGAAATCAAACCATCCATTGTTTTTATCGATAATCATCTTCCCGATGGGTATGGATCCGATTTGATAGGAACGGTCAAAGCAAACTATCCGGATACGAAAATTATTATGATCACAGCACACGATTCTGCACATGATATAGACAAGGCACTCCGGCGTGGAGCAGATTATTTTATAAGTAAGCCTTTTACGGCATCAACTATCAATAATACACTCCATCTTCTAAGCATGGAACCCTCAAAAGCAACTCGTTTCCATCTCACTTCGTAGAGCAATTTCCCCATATATTACAGCGGTTTTCGTATCCGGAACAAAACTTAAAATCATTTTTATTCAGTAAATACGGCACTTACAGGGTTTACCTTTTTTTGGCAAAGTTTTGTATAACTATAAAGGGTATCAATTTTTTTAACCTTAATTTTTTTTAAAATGGGAAATTTATTATATGTAGTCGCAGTTATACTGGTGATTATATGGGCTATTAGCTTTTTAGGGGGCTATTATACCGGAGGCATCATTCACATTCTTTTGGTCATTGCCATTATCGCAATACTATTGAAAGTGATAAACCGGGCTTAAATTTATAACCTTTAAATCACGTATCATGGAAAGCTGGAAATTAAAACTCAGCGGTGACTGGAACAAAACAAAAGGTAAAATAAAACAAGCCTATGCTGATCTTACGGACGACGATCTAAAACGAGAAGAAGGAAAAGATGATGAATTTATAGGAAGGTTGCAGCAAAAACTTGGAAAAACAAAAGATGATGTCATCAAGTGGATAGAAGGTCTTTGATACTGTTTCTTTTCTTAAAAAACTGAAACCCTCATTCATTAACTTGCATGAGGGTTTTTATTTTGTAATGTATGGTTATAAACGAACAATCTCCATTTTATGTAAAGCTGGGATTTAAGTTCCTGGTTATTTTCTTTATTTGCTATTTTATCAATATTGCCCAAAACATTTTAATACCTTTTGCATTTGCCTGCCTCCTCGCCGTATTATTACTACCGATTGTCAATTTCTTGGAGAAATATAGAATATCCAAAGTTCTTTCTATTGCTATTTCACTTATTATCGCCTTAGGGTGCATCGTGGGCATTATTTATTTTCTAAGTAGCCAGATTGCCGGTTTCATGCACGACATCCCCTCCATAAAGGAACATATTAACGAACATTTCATTGCCTTACAACATTGGATAAAAGATAAAATACACATTTCCTTCCAGAAGCAAAATGAATATTTAAATGAACAGGCCAACAAGTTAAAAGAAACCGGCACAGGATATATAAGTAATACTTTTTTTTCTATTACGGAAACTGCCATGTTATTAATTCTCATGCCTATTTATACTTTCCTGCTTTTATTTTATAAAGACCATATACGCAAATTTTTATTTGTTGTTTTTAAACAACAGCACACCACAGGTATTCAAAACGTTATTTCTCAAACCAAGCTAATGATTCGAAGCTACATGGTTGGGCTCTTAATTGAAATGGGAATAGTAGCTACAGCCAATTCCACCGGGCTTGCATTGCTGGGGGTAAAGTATGCAATTTTTTTTGGTGTACTGGCAGCGGTATTAAACCTGATACCCTATATAGGAATGTTTACTGCCACCCTGTTCACAGTGCTTGTTTCGTTAACGACTACTGATAGCACCGGAAAGATTGTTTGGATTGTGGTGATATTTTACAGCATTCATATCGTAGATGTAAATTTTTTAATGCCCCGCATTGTTGCTTCACGGTTAAGGATAAACGCTTTGATTTCAATTCTCGGTGTCGTAATAGGTGGAGCATTAACCGGTATCTCCGGCCTTTTCTTATCTATACCCGCTATCGCATTTATTAAGATTGTTTGCGACGAAGTTGAGGAATTAAAACCATGGGGAATGCTATTGGGCGACCAAACCACTTACACTAAAAGGTTAAAGCTCTATAAAAAGCTAAAAAGAATTTCAATTAAAAGATCCGTAAAAAGTCAGAATTAACGGGGCCCCGGACTGATGAATGCTACCTGGTGAGGATAACCATAATTATGGGTTACCACCTTCCGGTATAAAATTAAAAGAAATAGTAAATGATGTTCCTTTACCCGGTTCACTCTCGGCAGTAATGCTCGCATTATGGCTCAATATGATATTTTGAGTATTGGTTAGTCCCAGTCCGGTACCTCTTTCTTTGGTAGTAAAATAAGGTTCAAAGAGTCTTCCAACATCCTCTTTAGTCATACCTTTTCCGTTATCGGTAATTTTGGCGATGCAGCGGTTGTTTTTATTTTGTGTCGAGATATGAAGAATGCCCCGGTCATCCATAGCTTCAATGGCATTCACGATGATATTTAAAAAGGCAATCTTTATTTTTTCTCCATCCACTAAAATCGGGCAAATATCGCTCGCATATTCTTTTACAACTTGTATATGTTTCAATTCTATCCTGTCAATGGCAAATTCAAGGCTATGGTCAAGTATGTCATTGATGGAAGATTTTACATGCGTAAGTTCCGCAGTTCTTGTAGAATTTAAAAGATCATTAATTAACTGATTTATCCGGTTAGAATTGCGTGAAATCATTTCGAATAACAGGGTAATATCTTCATTTTCCCCTATTTCATTTCGCAACTGCTCTGCAGCCAGATTTATATTGGTTAACGGATTTCTTACTTCGTGCGCAATGGTTCGCGATATTCTGCCGGTTACAGCAAATTTTTCTATATTTCTCAATTCAATCAGTTCCAGGTTTAATGCGGCGAGCTCATCCACCCTCAATTCTAATTGTTCCCGGTAAGCGGTGGCTTTTTGGCTCGCCTCTCGCTTGGCTTTATTCTCCTTATTAAAAGTTATTATAGAATAAATGGTTAGCAGAACTGCAACAATAAGTGATATGATATTAAATGCTTTTATCGTATGAGAATAGGAAGTTAAACTGGCGTTTCTCTCCCGAAATAATTTTTTTTCTTCATATTGAATATGGCGAACAAAATTTTCTACCTTATTCATTTTGATAATACCCTGGCTCCTTGTGTTCAAAATGCCAATCGTGATGGTATGGCTTGAATCGAAAATGGCAAGAATATTTTCGAGCCACGAAATTTTGTCTTGAATAAGCACCTGCAGTGTGTCCAGGTTCCTTTGTTGCCACGGGTTACCTGCAGTATGGGCTTTTACACTTTGAAATGCGGAATCAGTATTACTGTAGCTTTTATAGTATTTCGAAAGTAACTCCTTTCTGTTCGTAATAAGATAACCACGGGCGGCCGATTCGCATTGCGTAACGTAGCCCACAATATTATCCAAATCATGAATAACCTCGTTGGAATGATTCACGAGTTTGGATTGCTTCATAAGATTTTGTGTGGAAACAAATGAAACTATATAGGAAATAAGCAATATAATAAATGCAGCCAGGTAACCCCACCGTGTACGGTCAGCAATTTTATCAACTATATTTTTGATCATGATACATGGAGGTTGCGAATTCAATAAGTCTCCAAAAGTACTTATGTTTATACTAAGGAATTGTTACTAAAATGAAAAACGAAATTGTGTACCCATAAACGCCAATACAAAAAACCCATAGGGATTACGGATTCTTTTTTTAAAAGAAAAGCCCCCAACGGATTTTTACAATACGTCCATTATTTCAGCCGCCAGCCTTCGTTTTTTTATTTTTTCCCTGCTTTACTTATCAGCCAGAAAATAACAACAATGATTACCACTACTATTATTACGCCGACCCATACGCCAGCTTTAAAAATACCGGCAATAGCCTCACAACTGCTAAGCGTTATCGCCAGGAAGATCATGGAGAAGAGAACTGTTTTAAAATTGAACTTGTTCATATTTATCGTTTTATTTAGAAGATTTATTTGTGGTTCTTTTAGTTTTTTCTTCGTTGTTTTGCCGGGCTCCATCCAGGGAATGCGATTTAAAAATTGTTTTTTCTTTTTTTTGCCGCCTTTGTCAGTTGAGAATAAAATCTCTTAATTACATTTAATTTTTCTAATGTAAATCTTCTATGCTAATGAGTCGTCTTCTCGCACCGTTATTAGCCGCAATAAGTTCATTAAGCTTAAGCTGTAACGCAAGTGTATTCTTATTTTGCGAATGCTGAATTACAAATACCATCAGAAAAGTGATGATGGTAGTACCAGTGTTGATAACAATTTGCCAGGTACCAGAAAATTTAAAAAGGGCCCCTATTAATGCCCATACTACTATAAAAAGGGTAGCTATGATAAATGCATAAGCCCCACCTGTAGCGCGTGTAATTTTAGCTGCGAAGCGATTGAAAAATTTCGAAATGCTTTTTGTATTCTTTTTCATTTAGGAATAAAAATTTTAAAATGTTTCGGCCCAATTTGCAAAAAGGAAGGCCGTGTTCTCAGCCTTCCTTTTATTAATTATGCTGTATTCCATGTTGGCAGGGTTATGCTACTTCCGCGGCAGCTTCAACGTTGATATTATTTTCCGCAATCGCTGTGAGCGCCTTATCTGTTTCTTTTTCTTCTTCTAATGTTTTATACAAAATATCCGCTACATCTTCCCGATTGATAGTTTTCGCAAGTTGGGTGAGTCCTCCATAAGTAGCTATCTCATAATGTTCCACTTTTTGAGCGGCCAGTATGATGCCCACATCACGGGTAACTGACCCTTTTTCTGTATCGTTTACTATAACGTCTCCTTCTTTGGTAATGCCCGCCATAGCTTCACATTTTTTTGCTACAGGCTTTTTTCCCATCAGGCCAAAAACTTCTTCCAGGCGGGAAACATGGGTTTTTGTTACGTCAAGGTGCTCATTTATGGCGTCCTTTAACTGTTGGGTGGTGGCTGCTTTTTCCATTTTCGGAAGAACTTTTACCAGGTGCTTTTCAGCCCAGTAAATGTCTTTTAATTCATCTATAAAAAATTCTTCCAGCATGGAAGAATCTCCACTTAATGAGGTCGCATTTTTTTTAGCATTTGTTTTTCCGGTGCTTTTAGGGTTTGTCATTTTTTATTATTTATCTTGATTAAGTTAATGATATCAGTCATTAAAATATTATGCCAAAAACATATAATTAAGAAATCTATAAGAAACATAAGGTTTTGTAACTTTACCAAATTAAATTAAGAAAGGGCACCAAATAGCTTCCTCACTCTGGGAAAAAATTTACTCAGATTATCGCATAAGAACCAGGCAAAACACAAGCTTCTTATTTTGATAAAACCCTTTGCCAGTAATGGTTATAGCTACTTATTCGAAAGGTTATTTTTATTGGCCAAATATTTAATGTATATTAAGTAATTATTTTTAAACTCTAAAATTTACAACAATGGGCTCAGGAAAAGTATTAGCAAGTGTATTAGCAGGTGCCACCGCCGGCGTTATATTAGGTATTTTATTCGCCCCGGACAAGGGCACAGAAACCAGGAGGAAAATCGCTGAAACGGGTTCTGACCTGGCTGACTCTGTTAAGGATAAGTATAGTGAATATGCAGAGTCTATCTCTGAAAAATATGATGCTGCAAAACAAAAATTATCCAACCTGGTATCTGAAGGAAAAGACCTGGGTAAAGACGTGGCAAACCAGGCAAAGAACAAAGCAAACGCTATGAATAGCGATGTAAGGAATTCATTGAATTCATAATTCATTTTCTTACAGTATTATTATTATACAGGTCCGGTGATAAATGAAACAAATGGAAAATAAACCCACGAACTTAGAAGAGTTATTTCAAAAATTTAAAGATTATGCAGATGTAAGGATGGATCTATTTAAACTGAAAAGTATAAATAAAATTTCCATTTTTATGTCTTCGATCATTACCATGCAGATTTTAGTAATACTCTTAGTTGGGGTATTACTTTGTATAACTGTTGGCGCTTCACTTCTTATTGGAGAGTGGGTGGGAAAGATATATTGTGGCTTTTTTATAGTTGCAGGCATCTACATTATCATCGGGCTTGTATTATATGTAAATCGTGGTAAATGGATTAAAACCCCTATCAGCAACAAACTGATCAAAGAAATGATTGATTAAAAGAGCATTCAAAAAAAATAAGAAATGGACAATGATGAAATTGCTGCATCCAAACTGGAAAAAATAGCGAATACTTCTGAATTAGGTGTTGCTATTAAAAGGCTTGAAAGAAAAAGAATGCTCCTGGAAGAAGATCTGAAAGATGAGGTTCATGTTATCATGGAAAGTTTAAAGCCCACGAATATCTTAAGACATACGATTCATGAAGTGCAGGAATCTACAGAGTTAAAACATAATCTCCTGAAAGTGGCCCTGGGCCTCGGAGCAGGGTATTTTTCCAGGAAACTTGTAATAGGGAAATCTGCCGGCATCCTAAAAAAAGCATTAGGTACCGCCTTGCAATATGGTATTACTAATTTTGTAGCTAAAAAAAGTGATAAAGGGGATGGCACCACCTATCATCCCAGGAAGAAAAATTTATTTAAACGAATTCTTTCTATTTAAGCGCCCATGTTTTTAAGACATTTGTTTAAGTCAATTCCTTTTCCCAAAACGCCAGTAAAAATATCTCCTTTAGTTTTAACGCGCTTTTCTATATTATGAATAGAAAACTGTTGGGGTGACAATCCTTTTTTTACTTCTGTCCATAATAATGGCGTCGAAACTGTTGCACCTTGCTTTGGGCGTAAACTGTATACCGACGCAATCGTTTGCCCTTTTCTATTCTGCAGGTAATCCATGTAAATATGTTTATTGCCCCGCTTTTTCAAATTTCTTTCCAGTGTAGTAAATTGTTTTAGTTCGTCATGAGCCATCACACACACGATATAAGCAAAATCTTTTACCTGCTCATAGGAATATTTTTTTGCAGTGGGTACATACACATGCAGCCCTGTTGCGCCGGAAGTTTTACAAAAAGATGTCGCACCCGCTTTATCTAAAACCTGCTTAACAACATTCGCCGTTTCTATTACTTGTTCAAAAGTGTTTTTATCAGAGGGATCAATGTCAATAATTAAGTAATCCGGTTTATCTAAAGCATTGATGGTAGAATGCCATGGATTTATTTCAATACAGCCTAAATTATTAAGGTAAGTAAGCGTGGCCTGGTTATCACAAATTATGTAGTCAATATCCTTGTTAGTTGATTCGGAAAATACTTTTTTGTTTTTTACAAATGAAGGAACGTTTCCCGCCGCATCTTTATGGAAAAATCCTTTATCATGTATCCCGTTGGGATTTCTTAATAATGATTCCGGGCGCCCCTTCAGGTAAGGCAAAATATAATCCGACATAGCAATATAGTAATTAATTACATCTGCCTTTGTAATACCATCTTCGGGAAAATAGATTTTATTAAGGTGAGTGGCTTTAACTTTTGATTTTCCAAAGGTGAAAATTTTATCCGTTTCACTTTCCCCGTTTTTTTCGGGAGACAGGGTTTTGACGTTCTCATTTACCATAGTATTTTTCATATTTACCTCGTTGATATTTTTATCGTTCCTGAGATGCAAAAAAATGGGATGCCTCAATTTGCCGTCAGCAGTTATTTCAGCGAATTTTACTTCGCAGATTAATTTTGGTTGTACCCACGTAACCGGGGCATTCGTTTTTATTTTTTCATCAAATGGCGATTTCTCCCGGACCAGGGGTTGCAGTTTTTCATACATTTCCTTTAAGGATGTTTGGTTGAATCCACCTCCTGTATGCCCGATGTATTTTAATTTGTTACGCTCTTTAACCCCCAGGATCAACGCACCAAAGTATTTTCTTGCGCCGGCTGGCTGCGTGTACCCGGCAACGATAGCTTCCCGTGTTTTATGATGCTTTATTTTAAGCCATTCATTTGTTCTTTTTCCAGGGTAATATCTTGAATGAATTTTTTTAGCCATGACACCTTCAAGAGCTTTTTCCCCGGAAACCTGGAAAAAAGATTTTCCATATTCAAAAATATGGTCCGAATACCTGATGACTTCATTTTCAGGAATAATTTTTTGCAGCAGTTCTTTTCTATCGACCAATGAAAGACCTGTTGTGTCGTGACCATTTAGTTTAAGCAAATCGAAAACATAGTATTGCACTGGCTTATCCTGGTTTTCCGAATAATGTTGCAGTAGTTGAAAATCAGGCTTTCCCTTAGAATTAATAACTACTATTTCTCCATCTATTACGACATTTTCCTTAATATGTAATAGCTGTTCGGCAACGATTGGATAGGTTGACAGGAAATTAATTCCATTGCGGGAATACAATAAAATATTATTTTTATTTATTTCGCTAATCGCGCGGTAACCATCCCATTTTATCTCGAAAAGCCAATCTTTATCGTCAAACGGTTCGCTGGTTTCCTTTGCAAGCATCGGTTGTATAAAATCAGTTAATTTTCTTTCGGGGACTATCGATGTTCTTACGAACTTTTTTTTTTCGCAGGCTTCTTGTTTTCTTCCAGCCATTTATTTATGAGCGAATTTTTTGGCGTGTCTTCTTCGCTGCTGTATTCATCCTGTACCGCGTAATCATCATTGTGTTTTATAAGCAACCAACTGTTATCTTCTTTACCTTTTAATTTTACTAAAGCAAATTCGCCCTTCAGCTTTTTACCAAAAAGTTGAAATTTAAGGTTGCCGGATTTTAACCCCGAACGTAGTTTTTTTTCAGCGGCTTCTTTTGTTGAGTTGTCAATATCCGCGTAAGTTCCATTATCCCATATTTCCACGATACCGCCCCCATAATTTCCTTCGGGGATAATACCCGCAAAATCTTTATAATCGTAAGGATGGTCTTCTACCATCATTGCAAGGCGCTTATCTTTTGGATTTAATGACGGGCCTTTGGGAACCGCCCAGCTTTTAAGCACGCCGTCCAGTTCCAGCCGGAAATCATAATGCAGGCGGGAAGCTTTATGCCTTTGAACCACAAAAGAAAGTTTTGAGGCAGCCTTTTTTGCTTTGCCTGCAGGTTCAGATGTTTCCTTAAAATTCCTTTTTTTATTATATAAGGTCAATGCCATATCAGGAAGCTTTTTTACGTTTTACATCGAGGCTTGCTTTAAGTTGTTCCATAAGATCTTTTGTTTTGTTATGAACAACCTTCAATTGAGGAGCCTTTATTTTTTTACCACCTGCCTTGGCATTTATGAGTTTTAAAAGATCGCCATTATACGTGTCTTTATATTTTGAAATATCAAATTTTGCGGTAAGCTGGTCAATTAGGGAAATAGCCATTTTTAGTTCGGCAGGTTTTACAGCAGTGTTTTTAGGCAGCGTAAGTTCGTCCGTATCCCTGATCTCTTCTTCAAATCTTATCCTGTTTAATACGATTACATCTTTATCAGCCCTGAGTATTGCCAGGCTTTCTTTACTCCTCATTACAAAACTGGCCACACCCACTTTTTTTGTCTTTAACAAAGCCTGGCGCAGCAATTCATATGGTCTTGTTCCCGATTTATCCGGTTCAAGGTAGTACGGTGTTTCATAGTATAGACTGGTGATTTCATTTTCTTTCACGAAATCTGATATTTCAATGGTCTTTGTTTTTTTGGCGCTGGCGGCTTCAAAATCTTTATCATCAAGTACCACGTATTCATCATTTATTTTATACCCTTTCACAATATTACCCCAGGCTACTTCTTTCCCGGTTTTTTCATTCACGCGTACATACTTTATGTTTGCATGGTCCTTTTTATCCAGCATATCCAAATCAAGGTTGCTGCTTTGTGTAGCGCTATACAATTTAACGGGGATGTTTACAAGACCAAACCCGATGGCGCCTGTCCATATTGGTCGCATCGCAATATATTTTTATTAAAGATAATTTGTTATAGAAAGTTTTGTGCCCTTTTTTATAAATATGCTACCAGTAGCATTTTTTAATGCAAGGTATATTTCAAAAGTTTTGGATGAGGAAATTATTCCACGCAATCTTCTATAAGACCTGCAATGCTATATTTCCGTGAAATGGGAATTATAGCGGGAAACCATTAATTTTGCCATCCTTTTTTATAGGTCCCGTAGTTCAATGGATAGAATAGAAGTTTCCTAAACTTTAGATACAGGTTCGATTCCTGTCGGGACTACAAATTAACTTGATAATCAATTAGTTATACCATATGATTGACACTGAGATTGACAGTATTTCAAAAAATTCACCTGTGCTAACCCCGTTGAAAATAGTTGGAAACTTTAATTTGGTAACTTCTGGCCTATCTTAATAAATTATTTTTAAGGATTATACTGTCCCTATTTTCAAAACATCTTTTTGTATGGCTAACAGGTATCTTTCGTTTTTATAAATACCAATTATCCAACATTGCTATTGACGCATCATGATAGGCCACATTCAGATATACGTAAACTATAATGGCTGCAATACTTTCACTTTATTTTTTTGCCTTCTTTTAAAAATGATTTACATCTTTTTTGCCTTCAAGATCTAGAAAGGTGAAAAGAAGTCTATCGAATAAATTTTGATTTTTTCCTGCCTTCGTTCTTATGTCCCGTGATGAATGGAGAATGTGCGGGGCGGGCCAACGGCGGTTTGCTGCTGGGACGGCAAAAGAAAGACGCTTGCGCCGAGGGCTTTGTCCGGCAATAAAACAAAAATAAATGTTGGCATTGTGCTGCTGGGCTGTGTTTATGTTTTGTTTTTTGTCCGGCAAAGCATTATCTGGATGGGCTGGATTTTTTGCCGCCCGGCGCTTCAAGACTTTGTGTGTCAGGTAAGCGCCTCCCAGCCGCAACGCAGGACCGCCACAAGCGCAGCGCAAAGGCGAAGCCGGAGAGCTGTGCGTTAAAAAACGATGACCGCGCGGCGGACGCTTTTTATCCGGGGCTTTATGTGTTGGCAAAAGCGGACGGAAAGCGGGAAGAGACATGTTGTAGCCAAGCTGATGAGGATATGAATTAAAGCTGATCAATGAACGCCGAAGGCACATGTAGCGCTGGCTGTATTTGTTTTGCGGTTGGCAAATTAGATTAGCTAAAATCATTCATCGTTTTGTATAGCAAGATTGCGGCATGAAAAGAGACTAACGAAGAAGGCGTAACCGAATGAGAAAAGGCGAATGAATGCGGGCAATGAGGCGAAGGTTTTGGGGATAGAAAAATAAGGGATAAAAGCTTTGGGTCCGTGGTGACGGCTCATCTCTTATTTTTGATGCCGATCTGAATTTTCGTTTCTTAGTTGTCTTTATTTTTTGGTACAGATTTCTAAAACTGTCTCACCAGGCGCCCGTTTTTCCTTCAAATAATTGTAGAGATTGTAACTGCCGGCAGGTGGCAATGTTTTTACCAAATTGGCTGCCTGGTTATAATAATGCAGGGTATCGCGATATTCCCGGGGCTGGTATCGGGTATAAAACTGTTCTGCATATTTAGCGCTTATGCGCAACGGTAAACCTTTCCTGCGATACCCAAATCTTTTCTTTTAGCTTGCTTCCTGAAAATTGACAATCCACTTCATATTGATGGGTGCGGAGTTCAAATCTGAAAGCCACTGTATAACCTAAAAAAGTCCTGTAGCCCAGAACGGGGACAGCAGAACTTTATAGTCTACCTATTCTAATCAAAGAGTGCATCCATCGTCACAGAGTTTTGGACCAATTTTATAAAATAATCATTTTCTTTTACCCCAAACGTAGTAACAAGGGTAAGAAAAAGAGATTTTTTTGTTCCGGTTTCTTGTTTAAACACATCCCGTTTGTTTTCCAGTTCCCCCGCATATCCTTTATCAATTACGAATTGTGATTCGGAATACTTCATCTCGCAGATATTAATCACAAAATCTCTGCGGTCGATGAGCAGATCAATTTGAGCACCTTTGCCTTTTTTGGAAAGGTGCCGCCAAGCCGATTCTTCAGTATGGACAGCGGCTATTCCGAGTACCTTCTTGTGTTGGGAAATATGTTTCAAACAAACTCTTTCAAAGGCCACCCCGCATTGTTGACCGCCAGGCCCCGAATGACAGCCAGGTGACGGGTGGCATCATCAAAGAGGGAATGATAAAGATTTTTAAATTCACTTTCAAGCAGTCCATCTTTTGTAAAACAAATCCGATCTATTGCCTGGGTTGAACTATCGCCTTTATTGACCTCTTTTAGGTAATGAGGGATGCCGCCCATGATCATATATAGTTGTAGAATCTGGTAGCGGTCCAGATTCACTTGCCGGGAGTGTAGGTATTTCTCTGTCTCCTGTAGACTAAAGGGCACCAGCCTTATTTTACGAGTAATACGGTTATGCAATCCTCCTTTGTTTTTCACTATATTTTGGATCATCCAGGAAGCCGCTGATCCGCAGATCACTACAACCAGATTGCTTTGTTTATTCCCCCAACTGTTCCACCAATGATCAAATGCCGGTAAAAATCCGGACTTATGTGTGCTTAGCCAGGGAAATTCATCCAGAAAAAAGTACTGCTTTTTCCATCGCAAGTTTAGGTGTACAATAATGATTGAGTTGATCAAAGGCATCCGACCAATTA